>JAHFOB010000008.1 GCA_023267045.1 Candidatus Zambryskiibacteriota bacterium | reverse complement strand
CGCCGTCTCTCACAAATTTCTGCCGACCCCGTCTCGCGTTAATCTTCTGCTGAAGATTAAATCGCTCCGACCGTTTCGATTACACAAAAGCTTTGCTTTTGTGCGGGTAGCGGTAATCGAAGTCACAGATAATTTGTTCGCCGTCTCTCACAAATTTCTGCCGACCCCGTCTCGCGTTAATCTTCTGCTGAAGATTAAATCGCTCCGACCGTTTCGATTACACAAAAGCTTTGCTTTTGTGCGGGTAGCGGTAATCGAAACCGCGTCTCAGCCTTGGGAAGGCCGCATTCTGCCACTGAACCATACCCGCATGGCGGAAGAGATGAGATTTGAACTCACGTGCCGGTTTTACCCGACCATCCGATTTCGAATCGGCGCCGTTATGACCACTTCGGTACTCTTCCAAATAATATAGACTATAATACAACAAATATATTTTACTAGACACCTTTTAATTTTTAGTAAATAATGAACTGATGAGAAATATACTTTTAAGTTTACTAGTAGTTGTGGTGATTGGGGTTCTCGGTTATTATTTGTTTCGTGACAATAAAAGTGAGGTAAGTAACTCTGTTACGACAGACTCATACGGAACAGAAGAAAATTTAGCGACGACAACTGAAACAGCAAACAATATTACAAATGGCAACCCTTCCACAAACTCAGGGCAAGTAAAAATAACACACATGATCACAATAGAAACAAATTACGGTAAAATAGTTTTTGAAACATACGACACTGATGCACCAAATACGGTTAAAAATTTTATAACATTAACACAGAAGGGTTTTTATAATGGACTAATATTTCATCGGGTAATAAAAGGTTTTATGATTCAAGGTGGTGATCCGCAGGGAATAGGAATCGGTGGTCCAGGGTATAAATTTGCTGATGAACTTGATCCAAACACCGCATCGTATAAAGCTGGCTACAAAAAAGGTGTAGTGGCCATGGCAAACTCTGGTCCAAATACAAACGGCAGTCAGTTTTTCATAATGACAGCTGATTATCCATTGCCAAATCTCTACACTATTTTTGGAAAAGTTGTATCAGGACAAGATGTTGTAGATAAAATAGCCAATGTCCCAACTGGGCCAAATGATAAGCCACTTTCTCCGGTCACCATGCAAAAAGTGACGGTTCAATAATACATTTGACTTGTTTCGGTAGGTAGAGTATAATGGTCGCAATGTAAGTATCTCGTAGGTTTTCAGGCGCAAGCTGGAAAAAGGAGAGAGTTAGTCGCCTTACAGTTTAAAATAAAGACTAGAAAAATAGAATGGCAAAGAAATTGTATGTTGGAGGTATTTCTTACTCTACCAATGATGGTGGACTTAAAGATGCTTTCGCACAAGTAGGTGAAGTTACTTCAGCTACTATTATCATGGACAAGATGACAGGCCGATCAAAAGGATTCGGTTTCGTTGAAATGGCTAATGATGCAGATGCTGAAAAAGCAATCGCAAAGTGGAATGGTCAGGAACTAGATGGACGAAAGCTTACAGTAAATGAAGCTCGCCCAATGGAACCTAGAGCTCCACGAGAAGGTGGACGAGGTGGTTTCGGCAATAGCGACCGCGGTGGCCGAACTTGGTAATACAAGTTCAGTCTAACTGACAAAAAACATCCGAAAGGGTGTTTTTTGTTACACAAAAATCTCATGTTATAATCAAAGTATGCATCATCACAGACTTGTTAAAAGATTTGGTTACATTTTACTTTGTTTAGTTGTTTTTGGTGTGATTATATTTTTTCTTTCGCACAAAACATACAAGACTAAAGTTGTTTTAGGGGGTCAGACTTTTTCTATGGAAGTTGCCGACACGCAATATCTCTTACAGAAAGGTCTTTCTGGTCACACACCGCTGGGTAGTAATGAAGGAATGGTTTTTATTTTTAAAAATCCAGACAAATATGGTTTTTGGATGAAAGATATGACATTTCCGATTGATATTATTTGGGTCGGGTCAAATTTTAGAATTACTCATATTGAAAACAGTCTACAACCTAGTACTTATCCGAAAATATTTTATCCGAGCAGTAATTCCTTGTATGTTTTAGAGGTTTCAGCTGGAAAAGCACAGAAACTAAATGTGAATGTTGGAGATCTAGTAAAGTTTGTCAAAAATTAACTGAAAATCTCCATGGAGGGGTGTACACCCAAAGGCTTTTGCCGTCAACTCTTTACATAAAAACGATACTGTTTCTTGGTGTTGGAATGATGTTTATCCACATTGTTTTATGGCCTACTTGATGTACAATAAAAGGACGAGTTTTTAGTATTTTTGATAATTTTTCAGCAATTTCTCCATAGTTTTCGGCGAAATTGAATAAATTATATAAAATTGAAGAATAATTCAGTATTTTGTTCTAAAAGAAAATGCCTATCAATGTAACAAGACACGATGGTACAAAAGTTCCGTTCAATGCGGACAAAATTAATCGTTCTATTGAAAGAGCGACGCGAGGACTGTTTGATCCAGTAGCAAAAGTAACACAAATCGCTACAGAAACAGTTCTGACTCTCTACGATGGTATCACTACAGACGAAATGGATCAGGCGACGATCAACGCTTCGGTTCAGAACATAAAAGAAGATACAGAATATGACATTGTTGCAAAAAGATTGCTCTTGAAAACGGTTTATCGTAATGTCGTTCGTGATTTTGAACCAGATGATGATATAAATGTTTTTATTCTGAAACACAAGGCAAGTTTTATTTCTTTTATTTTGGATAATGTTGCAACGGGTAAACTTCATCCACACATGAAAGAAAAGTTTAATCTCCAAGTTTTGGCTGATACACTTTCTATCGAACGTGATGAGCTTTTTCAGTATGCAGGATTGGATGGACTGATAAACAGATACTTGATGAAGAGTAATGATCAGCGACCAGTGGAGACTCCACAGTATTTTTTTATGCGTATTGCCATGGGACTTTCCTACAATGAGAAAAATCCTACAGAAATGGCTCAAAAATTTTATGCAAGAATGTCTCGACATGAATACATTGCTGGTGGGTCAACAAATCTCTCTGCTGGTAAAATAAATCCAGCACTTTCAAACTGTTACTTGCTAGAAATTCACGATGACATGGGACATATTGCTAAATCCGTCTCTGATGTCATGCTTCTTTCAAAAGGTTCTGGTGGTATTGGCGCGTCACTCACCAAACTTCGCGCCTCTGGCTCACCACTTCGTTCATCTAGTGGAGGAACATCTACAGGACCGACACCTTTCGCCAAAATAATAGACACGGCTATTCGGGCCATACAGAGAGGTGGCAAGAAAAAGGGCGCACTCTGTTTCTACATGGAAAATTGGCATTTGGATTTCCCAGAATTTCTAGAGTGGAAGCAGAACGCTGGTGATGACTATATGCGCATGCGTACAGCAAACACAGCCGTTTTTATATCAGATGAGTTTATGAATCGTGTAAATGCTGGCATGGACTGGTACATGTTTGATCCGATTGATGTTCCAGACTTAAATGAATTATACGGAAAAGCTTTTGGAAATCGATATGCCGAATATGCAAAAATGGCAGACGAAGGCAAAATGCGTGTCTTTAAAAAAGTTCCAGCCAAAGAACAGTTCAGACAAATTCTTGTTTCTCTTCAAACAACATCACATCCGTGGCTAACATGGAAAGACACAATAAATCTCCGTGCTCTAAACAACAACACAGGTACTATTCACATGAGCAACTTGTGTACGGAGATTTGTTTGCCACAAAACAGAGAGAACGTTGCTGTTTGTAATTTAGCTTCACTCAATCTTTCTGCACATATTCGTAACAAAGAAGTCAGTTGGGCGAGGCTAGAGGAGTCTGTTCGACTTGCTGTCAGACAGCTCGACAATTTGATCGACATAAATGTCCTGCCTATTGCTGAGGCGGCAAAATCTGACAGAGAAAACAGAGCAATCGGTCTTGGCGTCATGGGTTTTGCTGACACTATAGAACAGCTCGGCATGTCCTACGACTCCGAACACGCTTGGGATTTTGCCGACAGAATATTTGAATTTATTTCTTACATGGCAATAGATGAAAGCGCCAATCTCGCTGCAGAGCGTGGAAGTTACAAAAACTTTATCGGTTCAGAGTGGTCAAAAGGTAAAGTACCAATAGACTCAATAAAAACTCTTGAAGCAGATCGTGGTAGGGAACTAACTGTTTCAAAAGTAAGTAAACACAAAGGTCTAAATTGGGATATTTTGCGAGCGAAAGTTGCAAAGGGAATTCGCAATGCCACACTGATGGCTGTTGCACCAAACGCAAACATTGGACTTTTGGCGGCAACTACTCCGGGAATTGATGCGCGATTTGCTCAAGTATTTTCTCGCAATAAAATTTCTGGAAAATATTTGGATGTTAATCATAACTTGGTCAAAGATTTGAAAAATATGGGTATCTGGGAAAATGTTAAGGATCTCATAATAGAATACCAGGGTGATATTTCAGAAATTGCTGGCATTCCACAGCACATAAAAGATATTTACAAAACATCTTTCAGTACATCACCTTATGCAGTGATTGAGGTCGCCGCTCGCGCACAAAAATGGATTGATCAAGCTCTGTCACGAAATATGTATCTAGAAACTCGCGATGTTGATGAGACAATGAAGATTTACAATACTGCGTGGGAAAAAGGTGTAAAGACGACATACTATTTACATATGAAGCCTCGCCATACAGCAGAACAGTCGACAACAAACGTAAACAAAGCTCAAAAGATAGGAAAAGTTGGTTTCGGTGTTTTGAATTTCAGCAAATCTCCAGCTTTCTCTGCGCCACTTCAGAAATCTCTGGACATGACACCAGTGGCTATTCCTGTTGCTCCCATTATTTCCAAGCCAGTTCCAGTTATAGCTTCTGCGCCGGTTATACAGGAAATAATGGAAGAAGTTCCTACACCAAAACCAGTTGAATCAACCATTAGAGTCCAAAGTCCAGCTCCAGTTATGATTACAGTTCCAGAACCAGTCAAAAAAGAAGAAGCTCTTGTAGCAAAAGAAGAAAGAAACGAGTATACTTCACTAAACAGTTTAAATGTCAGCGCTGGTATGGGCCCAGAGAATCCGGCGGATGATGAAAATAATGTGTGCATTTCGTGCCAGTAGCAGAATTTTGTAATTTTATAATTTTTAAATAATTTCTAATGCTTTAATTTTTAAACATTAGAAATTTGTATTTATTTATAAAATTAAAAATTCAAAAATTAAAAATTATTTTAATAACAAAATCATGACCCTCATTGGAAAACCGTCACCTACGGACATGAATCTCCATCCCCTTAATTATAAGTGGGCATATGACCTATACAACCAAGCCGTCAGAAATACGTGGTTTCCTCACGAGATTGCTTTGAAAGAAGATCTCGAAGACTTTGAAAAAATGACAGAAGATGAAAGGCATGCAGTGAAGTTTCTGATGGCTTTTTTCAACCCAGCAGAGCTTATTGTAAATCGCTCGATTGCTCTAGGTATGTATCCGTATTTGAAATCGCCAGAATGTCATCTATATTTGGCAAAAGTTATGTGGGAAGAGGCAAACCACTGCGTGGCTTTTGAATATGTTCTAGAAACTTTTCCTTTTGATCGCGAGACAGTTTTCAGTACTCACCTAGAAGTTCCTTCGATGATTGCCAAGGAAGCTTACATAAACAAATATTTGACTCGTATGACCGAAGATAAACTAGATATTTCTAGTATCGACGGTAAAAAAGATTTTATCCGAAATATGGTTGCCACAAACCTAGTGATGGAGGGAATATGGTTTTACTCTGGTTTTATGGTTGCCCTTTCTTTCCGTCAGAGAAATCAGCTTCGAAATTTTGGCTCAATGATTAACTGGGTACTTCGCGACGAATCTCTCCACCTAAAGTTTGGTATAAATCTTATTCACAACATTTTGGAAGAAAACGCAGAACTACTTACAGAAGAATTTGCCACAGAAATCAGAAATATTATTATTGAGGGTGTTGATTTGGAAGTTAACTACAACAAAGACTTGTTTCCAAATGGAATTTTGGGACTTAACGCTGATTATGTGAACCAATACGTACAATACGTTGCTGATAGACGACTTGCTGAACTAGGAATGCCAAAATATTACAACGTTACAAATCCAGCAAAGTGGATGTCCACAGCCACAGACGTCTTTGAACTGGTGAACTTTTTTGAACAGCAGAATACCAGCTACGAGGTGGATAGTCATGCTAGTGAGAATACTAAGAAAAAAGACGATACGATACCTCCTTTTGCTGAATAGAACCCCCAGATTTGGCCAATCTCATCGTCTAAAATTTAAAAATACTTCTCACCTTAGCGCTAACTAAGGCTCGAATTATTTTTAAATTTTATACGCGACCTTGTCTCAAATCTGGAAGTTCGAGATGGTGTTTTATCTTGTCTAAAAACTCCTTATTTTAAGGTATTTTTACTACTATTGACAAATCATATAACAAGGTGTATAATAGGTACGGATATGGGGTCGGCATTAGGCTGACCAAAGGAGTTTCAGATGACAACACTTCTGACAGCACTTCAGTCGTTCCTTGTTCTTTTTTTGATGTTCGAGGCTCTTTGGCCAAATGCGCCTGGCTTGGGCAAGAAGCAGCTGCGGACTCCGTCGATCGTGATGACCGCAGTGGTCCTTATCGTGATTTTCTGGGGGGTGCAATAAAGTCTCAACGGCTCGAGTTGGCTACCAAGCCACTCGGGTCGTTTTCGTTTTTATTATCTGTTTGGTATAATTCAAATATGAAAAAAATTAATCCCGTTAGAGTTTTACTTAATGTTAAAGGGGTGACTATAGATAATATTATTTAATAATAAATTTTCTTTTTAAAATATATGAGTAAAAACTCTAACGGGATTAAAGTTGCTATAAACGGTTTCGGTAGAATTGGTCGTGCCTTTTTGAAAGAGTCTTGGGATAGACCAGAGCTAGAGGTCGTTGCTGTCAATGACTTGGGAAATATCGAAAACATGGCGTATTTGCTCAAGTACGACACTGTTTACAAAACTTGGAAGCATGATATTTCTGTTTCTGGAAGTGATCTAGTTATTGATGACAGAAAAGTTAGATTTATTTCTGAAAAAGATGCTACAAAGCTTCCGTGGAAAGACCTAGATATTGACGTTGTGGTTGAGGCTACAGGACTTTTTACTGCATTTGATAAAGCAAGTGTGCACATACAATCTGGGGCCAAAAAAGTGGTCATAACAGCTCCTGCAAAAGGAGAGGGAATTGGTGAGACAATTCTCATGGGCGTAAACGAAGAAAAGTTTGGTACGTGTGATGTTACCTCGAACGCATCATGTACCACAAACGCTGCATCGCCCCTCATCGCTATTTTGGATGAAAATTTGGGAATTGAAAAAGCAATACTGAACACTGTGCATGGATATACTTCTTCCCAAGCGCTTGTTGACGGTCCTAGCAAGAAAGATTTGCGAGAGGGACGTGCCGCAGCACAAAATATCGTGCCAAGTTCAACCGGTGCGGCTATTGCAGTAACAAAAGCATTTCCAAAACTGGAAGGATTGTTTGACGGAATTTCTATTCGCGTGCCAGTCCCAGCAGGGTCAATCGTTGATGTTAGTTTTATTTCAAAGAAAAATACTTCGGCAGAAGAAGTAAACGAGATTTTACGAAAAGCAGCAAAAGATGCACGATGGCAAAATATTTTCTCTGCAACTGATGAGGAACTCGTTTCTTCAGATATTTTAGGAAGCCACTTTGGTTCTATTGCTGATCTTAAAATGACTCGTGTGGTTGGGGGAAATTTGGTCAAAGTGATGGCGTGGTATGACAATGAAGCTGGGTATACCTACACTTTGATAGATCATGTAATTAAGACAGGAAATACTATAAAATAAGATGAACAGAAATCATTTCAATACGATTTTATCAATCATATCGACTATTTGGGGAGGATACTTCACTCTAATATTTGGAATACTTGACTTTTTGTACTTTATATTTCCCAATTTAAATGATTTCATACATAGTAATAATACACTCGCTTTGTTTTTATGGGCACCGGGTTTCATTGTTTCTGTCATGAGTTTCTTCCCAATTATTATTTTCATATTCTTCATCATATTGAATGTTAAAAATATTACACAAGGTAGAGAAAATATCTATTGGTCTTTTTGTGCTCTAATTCTAAATACTATACCTTTGGCGGTTTTAGTTACTTCGCTTATAATGTCAGGCTGCACGCCGGGTTTAATTTGTTTTTAATATATGGAAAATTCTTTACAACAAACCCAGCCACCAAGTATAGCCTTCGTAGTCGGCGTGATTATAGTTGTATTCGCCCTCACTTCTGGGTTATTTGCCACTCTTTCTTATCGGGAGCAGAGCAATAGAGAATCTAAGAGACAATCTTTGGAATTGACACTAGCAACTCCTAGGCCAATCAACAGCTGGAATGATTATATAAACGACCAGTACGGTTTTTCGGTATTACTTCCGGATACTTTTAGTATGGAACCAAGAAGTGGTGTAAATGGAAAAGATCAAGTTGGTTTTGAATTTATTGATATAACTAAAAATGGTTTCAGCAATGAAGTCATTGGCTCAGTAACGGTTCTAGTTTCTCCAACTACCTTCAAAACTACTCAAGAATTCTATATGGCTAAAAAAAATCAAGTAGCACAAGATCCAGGTTCTAGCGACACAGTAGTTAAGACTGTTGGTCTTCCGAACAATATATCTGCCGTGGGAATTTATAATAGCTCTTCCAATTGTCCTTTTGGTTTGTGGGCTGTAAATAAAGGCTATTTATATGAATTAGAGGGTATTTATTCATGTGGGTCTTCTATTGCTAATAATCCTACATTAGTAACCATTGCTAATTCTTTTAAATTCACTAAGTAGTATTTCTAATATTATCAGAACATGGAATAGTGGACATCGAGTGTCCACTACGGGTATAAAAATTTATTGAAAAGGAGTTTCAGTGTCCAGTAGACTGATGCTATAATATAACGGATGAAAATATATATTGGTTCAGATCATGCTGGATTTGAAATGAAAAGAGATTTAATTTCATATCTCGTAGGTGAGGGGCATGAAGTGTATGATTGTGGACCAAAAGAGTATGTCCACGACGATGACTATCCCGACTACGTTTCCATTGTTGCAAAACAAGTTTCAGAAGATTCCGGTGTCGTTGGAGTTATTATCGGTAAAAACGGACAAGGGGAGGCGATGGTTGCAAATAGGTTCGCTCGCGTACGTTGTGCTGTTTTCTACGGTGGACCAAAACACATGATCACCCTTGCTCGAGAACATGATAATGCGAACATGATTTCTTTCGGCGCATCGTTTCTTGCTACCGAGGAAGCTCACCGTGCTCTCGATCTTTTCCTTCATACGAAGTTTTCAGGAGACGAACGGCACATACGGAGAATTAAAAAAATAGAACAATATGATTAAAGTAGTTCCAGCTATAATTCCACAAAACAAAGAGCAACTAGAAGAAGAAATAAAAAAAGTTGCCAGATTTGCAAAGCTTATTCAAGTAGATATTTCTGATGGTATTTTTACACCCACGAGAACATGGCCGTATAATGGCCAAGATACAGAATTTTTTCAGCAATTAAAAACACAGGAAATTGGCTGGCCAAAATGGGAAGATGTTGAAATAGAAGTTCACCTGATGGTCAAAAATCCAGAAACTGTTGTGGGGGATTGGATAAATACAGCTGTCTCGGCTATTGTCGCCCATGTAGAAGCAACGAATGATTTTCAAAAAATCATTGATATTTGTCGAGAAGCTAGTGTTTCGGTTGGTCTAGCAATAAAACCAAGCACAGATATATCTAGGCTTGAGCCTTTTATTTCCCAAATAGATTTTATTCAAGTTATGGGCTCTGATGATATTGGAAAACATGGAGTGTCGCTTGATGAAAAGGCAATAGAGCAAATAGAAAAATTGCGAAAGCTCTATCCAGAGCGTATAATTGCAATTGATATTGGAGTAACGGAAGAAACGGCAGAAACTCTTGTAAAAGCTGGCGCAAACAAACTTATTTCTGGAAGTGAAATTTTAAACAGTGATAATCCCGAAGAAGTGTTCAGAGCATTATCAGGTTTAAAGTGAGAATTTGTATTCACTTTATACTTGATAATTTTATACTTTATAACTTTTTATGATAAGTAATGTCACAGACGAGAAAATAAAGTTCTTAGAGGAAAAAGCAAAGGACATAAGGATTTCTATTATAGAAATGCTTGTAGCTGCCGGTTCTGGACACTCTGCTGGGCCTTTGGGAATGGCAGATATTTTTGCCACACTCTATTTTTTTATTCTTCGTCATGATCCAAAAAATCCATCGTGGAAAGAGAGAGACAGACTTATTCTCTCAAACGGTCATATAAATCCAGTGTTGTACGCAACGATGGCTCATGCAGGATATTTTCCTGTGAAAGAGTTACTGACACTGCGGAAATTTAAATCTCGACTGCAAGGCCATCCGCACAGAGAATTTTTGCCTATGCTTGAGACAAGTTCTGGGCCACTTGGTTCTGGCCTCTCCCAAGCAGTTGGTATGGCAATCGCTGACAGAATGGATTTTGGAAAAACATCAGACAGATTTTTCTATTGCCTCATGAGTGACGGTGAGCTAGACGAAGGACAATCATGGGAAGCAGTTTTACTTGCAGGCAAAGAAAAACTGGGCAATCTTATCGTCATCGTAGACAGAAATAATATTCAGATAGATGGGTATACTGAAAATATTATGCCACTCGAGCCACTTTCTCACAAGTTTGAAAGTTTTGGTTTTCATGTTGAGGAAATAGACGGCCATAATTTCTCTGAAATTATCGGAGCGATCGGCCGAGCCCAAGCGGTTTTTGATGGACCAAGCGTTATTATTGCTAGAACTATTCCAGGTAAAGGAGTTTCGTTTATGGAGCGAGACTACAAATGGCATGGTTCTCCTCCGGGCACTGAAATGAAAGGTGAACCGCCAAAAGATGAACAGGCAAAAATCGCATTGCATGAGCTACGCACACTTGGCGGACAGATAAAATCTGAACATGAATAATTCGTAAATTCGATTACATTTGTATAATTCGTATGATAAATAATTCACAAAAATTAAATACGAAACTTTTTGATAAGAAAGTTGAGCAAGTGCCAATTCGAAGTGGTTTTGGTGATGGATTGGTTATTGCCGGAGAGAAAAATCCACAAGTTGTTGGACTTTGCGCCGACCTGACAGAGTCGACAAAAATGAATTTATTTGCCGACAAATTTCCAAAACGTTTTGTGGAGATCGGTGTGGCAGAGCAGAACTTGGCCGGAGTGGCCAGTGGTATGTCCGCTATGGGCAAAATTCCTTTTATCTCAAGCTACGCTATGTTTTCTCCAGGCAGAAATTGGGAACAGATTCGTACGACTATTTGTTACAACGATAGGCCTGTGGTGATCGCAGGTTCTCACGCTGGGGTATCTGTCGGCCCTGACGGCGGAACACACCAGGCAATAGAAGACATTGCTATCACTCGTGTTATACCAAACATGATAGTTTTTTCTCCGTGTGATCACATAGAAGCGCGTAAAGTAACGATTGCTTCCGCTACTCTTGGCAAGCCAGTTTATATTCGTTTAGCTCGCGAGAAAACTCCTGTTATGACAACAGATGAAACACCTTTTGAAGTAGGGGGGGCTCAACTTTTTTACGGAGAGGAAATGAAAAAAGCAGATGTCGGAATTATTGCAACTGGCGCTCTGGTGTATCGTGCACTACAGGTTGCTGAAACTTTGAAAAAAGAAAATATTTCTGCAAAAGTTTTAAATATTGCAACTATAAAACCACTTGATGTTTCTGGTGTGACAGAAATTGCAAAAACGTGCGGAGCGATTGTCACCGTCGAGGAACATCAGATCGCTGGGGGAATGGGTTCAGCTGTAGCCGAAGCACTTTCTCAAAATTTTCCAGTACCAATTGAATTTATCGGCGTGCACGACAAGTTTGGCCAGTCGGGAACTCAAGATGAGCTTTTAGAACATTACGGGATGTCAGAAACTGAAATACTGAATGCTTGCAAAAAAGTTATTACTAGGAAAGTTTAGACTTGACAGAACTTTTTTAGGGGAGTATAAATAATGTTGGAGAAGTGCTGGAAGAAAACAACAGTGATTCCCACGTTCGGGATGAGCCCAAACCTTTCTTCGGAGAGGTGTAGTAAGGCTGGGTCACGGGTGTTCTTTACCCAGGAGTTACAAACCAGTTATAGAAAAGTGCTGGCTCCCAGACTCAGTTCTTAATTACTTTGGAATCGATAGGTTCCAAGGAAAGTCGCCTGATGTACACAGGCAAGGCTAAACCAGTACGAGCTCCATCCGTATCAACGCCACAATCGATCGTGGCGTTTTCTTTTTATTATATTTTACTTAATTTATAATTCTCTGGAGCTTTTTTTAGGAATTCTTCCAGTTTTTCTAGTGTTAGTAATCCTTTTTGGGCACCGACTTGTTGGGTAACAGACATTGCGTTTATAGGTCCCCAAGTTAAAGCCTCTTCAATTGTTTTACCTACGGCCAACGCCGATATTACTGTTGAAAAAAAGGCGTCACCAGCTCCAGTGCGTTCAAACGGTGTGTGTGGGTAGACAGGCATGAACAAAGATTTATCAGATTCTTTCTCATAGGCGTATGCCCCAGCAAATCCGTCCGTAATGAAAACATTTTTCGGTCCAATAGAGGCAATTCCCCTTAGAAGTGTTTTTATATCACGACTAGTTTCACCCAAAATTCTCTGCGCTTCTTCAACATTTATACTTATGGCATCTGCTCGTTTGTAGATAAAATTCAGTTTATCTTTTCCGAGTTTCATATCGAAAACACCAGGCTGAAAGGCTAGTTTAATTTCTGGGTTTTTTGAAAGATAATCAGAAATTTGTTCATACATTTGGAAAGACTTTTCTCCCATCGAGCTGACGTACATCCATTTTGGTTTTCCAACGTCGCCAAGCTGATAGTCAAAGACTTCATGCTTTACCAATATCGTCCGATCAACTTCGTACCATAACACATAGTGGTAGTTTGTTTTTTTACCATCTTCAACTCGGACATACGTTGTGTCCACAGCATTTTTTTTCAGAGTCTCTAAACAATCCTTGCCGTATTGATCATTTCCAACATAGGTTAGTAGTGCCGAAGAAAGTCCCAATCTAGCCGCAGAAACAGAAGCGTTTGAAGCATTTCCCACCGCATTACAGATTTCAACAGATTCATAAGGAACTTTGTCGCCATAGCGTACACAAAGCTCGCAGTCTTGATTGTTCAATCTACAGTTAACCTCGGCATCTTCTAGTTTAATAAAAGCGTCAACGACTATATCTCCAATAACCAAAATGTCCATTTGTTTTTGCATGTACTTATTTTAACACGACTATATTAATCTACCAATTGTTAATATACGATATATCGTATATTATTGATTCTATGCCACATATATCAAATAAGAAACTGAATCAAACCGATTTGGATAATTTGGTTTTACAATTAATAAAGATGATAAATACTCTTGGTGAAGATAGGAGGAGTGAGGTTTTATTTCATGAGTTTTTCACAGATACTGAAAAGATTATGTTTGCAAAAAGATTGGCGATTGTATTCATGTTATATGAGGGCATATCCAGACCTTATATTTCAGATACACTTCTTGTCAGTCCGTCTACAGTTGATAGGGCATTTTTTAATTTTGAAAATGGGAAATATAAGAATTTTATAAGAATTTTTAAGAGGAATAATAGAACATTATGGGAGGTCATAGAAAATTTAATTACCAACAGTACACTTTCGTATGTCGGAAAGCGCAGGCTTGCTTGGATGGATAAACTGGAGGAGCAGTATAGTACCAAAGTTTTCAAACAATAATATACGATATATCGTATATTATTGTTTGAAAATGTCGTGTGATATAATTAACTAGCGTAATAATTAAATTGCATGATCAAGAAATTAAAAGAAGTTATACAAGAAGCGAGAGAAAAAAAGGTTGCAGTTGGACATTTTAACATCTCAAATATTGAAGCTCTCTGGGCGATTTTCAATGCGGCAAAATCTTTAAATGTTCCCGTCATTATTGGTGTGTCAGAGGGCGAACGGGATTTTATTGGTGTGAAAGAAGTTGCCGCATTGGTCAAGACTATTCGAGAGGATAACAACTATCCAATATATTTAAACGCTGATCACACCTACTCTTTTGAGCGAGTAAAAGAGGCGATTGATGCTGGTTATGACAGCGTTATTTTCGACGGAGCAAAATTGTCGTTTGGGGAAAATGTCGCAATAGCAAAACAGTGTGTCGAATATGCTCGAAATTGCGGGCGAGAAGTTCTTATCGAAGGTGAGCTGGGCTACATAGGTCAGTCGTCAAAAGTGTTGGACGCAATACCAGAAGGCGTAGATCTTTCCGAAAAATCACTTACCGATCCACAGATGGCCAAAAAGTTTGTTCTAGAAACCGGTGTAGACATGCTCGCTCCAGCGGTGGGGAACTTTCACGGTATGCTTCGCGGTGGTGTTGATCCGAAATTAAATATTGAAAGAATAAAAGAAATTTCGGATAGCACGGGCGTTCCACTTGTTCTACACGGCGGTTCAGGAAATTCTGAAGATGATTTTAAAGGTGCTATCGCAAATGGTATGTGTATTATTCATATAAACACAGAGATTCGTGTTGCTTTCAAAGAGGGTCTCGAAAAATCTCTTGCCGATAACCCAGACGAAGTCGCTCCGTATAAAATCCTAAAACCAGCTGAACAAGCAGTACAGGATTTGGTTGTAAAGAAACTCAAAGAGTTTAATAATTTGTAATCTCTTAGTATTCACAAAATCTCTTACGAACTTACACAGTTCTGGAGCTAGCTTAAAAATTTCCTGCGAAATTTTTAAGCCCTGTCCTCGGCCAGAATCCGTCAATGAGCCCCTCGCTTTGCTCGTGGTCGTTGACGGAACCATGCTTCTGGCACTGCGGGGTCTCCAGAACTGTGTAAGATTCGACGAGATTTTGTTAGCTGAAAAAGCCTAGTTTATAGGGGTATTTTTCATATTTGACAATATTAATCAGTAATGTATAATAGCGGACGGGAGGTTCCGTGAGCGGGTTTCGCATAGGCAAGAGGCGCTAGTTCTCTCTAGCTCCTCAGAACCACATCAATAATTTTCAACGATTCTCTCATAAGAGCACCCTTCGAGTACCTACTCGAAGGATATGAGCTATGATCCGGCAAGAGTAGATCCACGGATGTAAAAGCATTCATCATAGCTGCCAGCTCAGGAGGAGAGTTTTGCTCAAAAGCTTTCCATAGAGATCCTGATGTTCCTGTAACTTTTTACAGAGCGACTCAATATCGCTTTGCTACAAACAGGTGTAGTGGTTTCTGGGTTCTGGCGTTGGTCCCTTAGGAAAGGACATAATCGACGTTGGAAGCACTCAGGCAGGAAGATTGTCCTAGAATCTTGCAAACTTGTTTGCAAGGAGAGTTGAATCTTCAATACCGGCCCGGGAAACGCGAGTTTCCCGGGTCACTTCTTTTACAAAAATCAACATGTCAACCTGCCAGGTTGACATGTTGATGCTTAGTAGTAAACCAAAGTAACTTTACAGCTAACAAAATCTCGTTGAACCAAAACCTTTTCAGAGCACCCGCAGGGCTTGAGCATGGTTTTGTCAATTGATCCCGAGCAAAGCGAGGGGTGAAATTGACAAATCAAGCCTGAGGACTAGAACAAACTTTTGGCTGGAAAAGTTTGTGTCTCTGAAAAGGTTTTGGTGAGTAAGAGATTTTGTTAGTACAACAGAAACGCTCTTGATTGTTCCAAACAATTTATGTATACTGGCCACCATGTTAACTTTAACTGCAACAAAGCGCGAAAATACAGAAGACGTCTCGCAACTCCGAAAAGAGGGCAAGATGCCAGCTGTTTTTTATGGCCCCGGTAGCAGTGCCACAGTACTAGAGCAAAGCTCAGTACGTGGTAAACAGCACGCTACAGGGCAAAGTAAGAAAACAGAATCAACCCCAATAACCCTTATTCATAAAGAGTTTGTTAAAGCCTGGCACACAGCAGGTGAGTCTTCAGTTGTTACGTTAAAAAGTCCAGAAGGCTCTTTTGATACGCTCATCCACTCTGTGGACTATGATCCTGTAACTGATATTCCTCGTCACGCAGATTTTTATGTATTCGAAAAAGGAAAGAAACTGGAAATTTCTGTGCCACTTGAATTCGTGGGTAGTGCTCCAGCGGTGAAAGATTTAGGAGGAAGTTTGATTAAAGTTCTCCATGAACTTAAAATTTCTGCAGAACCGCAAAACTTGCCACGAGGATTGCAGGTTGATATTTCTAGCTTAATTGATTTCGGTAGTACTATTGTTGCATCTAGTATCGTACTTCCAACAGGTGTAACATTGGCCGAATCAGCTGACCAAGTAGTTGCATCAGCAGCAGCTCCAAAAGAAGAGGAAGTGGAAGAGGCTCCAGTTGATTTGTCAGCTATTGAAGTAGAAAAGAAAGGTAAAAAGGATGAGGAAGGCGCTGAAGCCACAGGTGATACTCCAAAAGAATCTCCAAAGAAAGAGCAAGCAAAATAATCTCTATTGTTTTAGTAACAATTTTACTTCCAAAACGTCTGTATTTTGGTGTATAATTATGTGATGCAAAAACGGTTGTTTGTAATTGCTTTTTTTGTCTTTCTGACTATATTTTCAGGCTTTTTTCTGCAATACAGAGCGGTTTTTGCTCTAACTGACGCAGAACAGGAACAGCAGTGGCGAGATGAACTAGCGCAAACAGAGGCAGATATCGCTAAATGGCAGTCTATATTGGATTCTACAAAAGCTAACACGAAGTCTCTCCAACAAGAGGCGGCATTGCTCAATGCCAAAATTCAGCAAGCCAAAGCTCTTATAAAAAAGAAAAATATCGCAATCGCTCAACTCGATCAAGATATTGCAAAGAAAAACGCTCACATAGCAAGTCTCGAAGATCAAATAAGCAAAGGTCATGAGTCGTTGGGGCAACTGCTTCGTCAGACAAACGAGATTGATCAATACAGTTTGCCAGAGATAATGCTTGGCAATCAAAATATTTCTGATTTTTTTAGTGATATTGATAGCTTTCAGCAAGTCGGCAATTCTCTCAAAGATCTTTTTGTCCAAGTTCGTGCTACAAAAGATTTGACCGAAAAAGAAAAAGAGGCACTCGATCTCCAGAAAAACAAAGAAACTGATACAAAAGTTGCCGCTCAAGTTCAGCAAAAACAAGTCGAAGCAAATGAAAAAGAGAAAGAATATTTGATTAGTGTAAATAAAACTCAAGAAAAAACATACCAGCAGGTCCTTTCCGAACGCCAGCAACATGCAGCTCAAATACGAGCGGCTCTTTTCAAACTTCGCGACTCAGCAGCTATTCCTTTTGGAGATGCGTTAAAATATGCTCAAGATGCTGGAGCAAAAACAGGTGTCAGACCAGCATTTCTTCTGGCTATTATCACTCAAGAATCAAACTTGGGACAAAATGTTGGCGCCTGTATTGTTAGTAGTTTGGATACTGGAGATGGTGTTGGTAAAAATACAGGGACATTTTTTGAAAAAGTTATGAAAGCTCCGAGAGATACTGTGCCATTTCAAAATATTATGAATCGAATTGGTGGAGATTGGAAAACTACTCCAGTTTCTTGTCCACTTGGCACGAACTATACATCAAGTAGAGGGTATGGTGGGGGGATGGGACCATCACAGTTTATTCCTTCGACATGGGAATTGTTCAAAGATAAGGTTGGAAATATGCTTGGAATTTCTGGAGATTCCGCTAACCCGTGGAATCCTAGAGATGCTTTCATGGCAACGGCTGTGTACATGTCGGAACTCGGTGCAGTTTCTGGCTCGTACACAGCAGAGCGTAACGCGGCTTGTAAATATTACTCTGGCTCGTCATGTTCATCAACACGGAGACCACCGAATCTGTCGTATGGAAATAGTGTTATGTCCATTGCCGAGAATATTCAAACAACCATGATCGACCCCCTTAACTTTTAAAACTAGCGCATTTCGTTGTTGGAAAGGTAAATGTTCTCGTCACCTTACGACATGTAAGGCTCCTCGTCCATTTACCTTTCCGCCTAGAACTGCATCTAGTTTTAAAAGTTATAAGTAGTTTTTATTTATTTTCTAAACAGCAAAAGCGGCTGACAGTATCTGTCAGCCGCTATCTTGGCGTAGAGAATTTCTTAGGAAATTACAACAAACTACCAACTTTACCATGGCCATCTTCGCCCGGTATCCAACGACCTCCTGCCTCGCTTGCTAGACCACAACTTTCTCTGAGACAACCCAAAAGTGCCTCAGTTTCTTCTTTCACAAATACCAAATTCTTGTGAAGGTGTGGATGGGAATCAATGGCAGAGACTGTGACAATATCGCCGATCATTATTCCCTTGTTGCACCAAGCGCACTTAATAGCCATTTTCTCGATGCAACTAAGGCACCATTCATAAGAGCCATCAGACTGGACTGGCATCTTGGTGGTGATTGTTTCTCCAAACGCAGAGACAAAACCTTTATTTTTTGTGAAGTGTCCGCACTTGGTTGCTTTAAAAACTGGTAGACCCATAAAACCGAGAATTCTCTTTAAGAGCCTCATTATGACACCTCCGTGTCTGTTATTTGTTTCTTCGATATTTCTAGCACACTTATTCTATTTTTCAAAATCTTGCCAAATGGAGGCTTTTTTGGTAGGATGGTTGGCGACTGAATTTTTCGATTTATTTGTAAATTCGATTACATTCGCATAATTCGTAATTATGAAAAAAGACATACATCCAAAGGATTATAAGGAAGTACTATTTATCGACAACAGCAATGGCGCCGAGTTTATTATCGCATCTACTGTTCACACAACCGAAAAAGCCAAGGCAAAAAATGGCAAGGAATATCCACTATACAGACTAGAAGTTTCTTCAGCTTCACACCCTTTTTATACTGGAAATGAGAAGTCACTAGATACAGCGGGTAGAGCTGAAAAGTTTAAAGCACGAGTTGCAAAAGCAAAGGCTGGTAAAAAATAACGAAGTTTCTTTCTCCTCATAATTTTTCCGGCACCGGAATATTTTTCTACTGAAAAATTTCCTTGCTCTCGCGATACACTCGCTCCGAGATATGCCGTAAAAGTTATGAGTCAACGAAGCTTCGTTATTTTGCTATACTTTATAAATTGAGACATTGAAAATTCATTAAAAATTGTAAATTAAAAATTGAAAATTGTTCTGATGGACCTAGAAAAATTCTCACAAAATAATAAGACTTCCTATCTGGCCGAAAGTTATAAAAAGCTTGAACGTGAAGAAATGGAAACAAAGAAAATGATAGAGAGCGATCCAACGCTTCGGGATTTGGCGCACTCGGAATTGGAAAATTTAAGAGCCCAAAAAGATGCTATTTTGAAACAAATGCAGGAAATTTTAGCAGAGGATGAAAAGGGGGAAGAATTTCCTAATGAAATTATTCTCGAAGTTCGAGCTGGTGCTGGCGGTGAAGAAGCCTCTCTGTTTGCAGAGGAGCTGGCTCACATGTATACCAGATACGCTGAAAACCAAGGTTGGGTTGTCTCAAAAATAGATGAGTCTTTGAGCTCTGTTGGTGGATACAAAGAAGCTTCGTTTGAAATTCGTGGAAAAGGTGTTTACAAAACTTTGCGTTATGAAACTGGCGTGCATCGTGTTCAAAGAGTTCCGTCGACAGAGAAAATGGGTCGTGTACACACTTCCACAGCAACTGTTGCCGTTCTTCCTCTTCGTAAGAAAACTACAATTGAAATAAAGCCTGCTGATATTGAGATTGAAACTAGTCGCTCTGGAGGAGCTGGAGGCCAAAATGTGAATAAAGTAGAAACTGCAGTGCGTATAATTCACAAAGCAACAGGCATTGATGTTCGTTCAACAGCGGAGAGAAGCCAGCTCAAAAACCGTGAGAGAGCGATGTCTATTCTGGTGGCAAAACTGCAAATGCTAAAAGACGAAGAAGAATCCAAAAAATACTCTGCTGATCGTAAAGACCAGATAGGAACCGCAGACAGATCAGAGAAAATCCGTACCTATAACATTTTGCAGGATCGCATCACTGATCATCGTATCAAACAGTCATGGCACAATATCGAAAAAATCCTGGCAGGTGGCATCGAGCCGATCCTAGAGGCTATGGAGAGTTTTAATGGTCAATCAGTGGGAGGTGTGGATGAGGAATAATTTTACAAAATCTCTTTCTCAATAATCTTTTCTCCAGACCGCTCGCTTTTCCAGCGAAAAGCTCACTTTGTCCTCAACCGCAACTTGTCAATCTCACTCGCTTCGCTCGTCGTTTGACAAGACCATGCTTGCGGTCTGCGGGGTCTTCCGAAAAGATTATTTCAACGAGATTTTGCTAGACTTGACATATCGCCAAAATTTAGTATTGTAATCATTGGAGACATCAATGGAATGGCAGCGACACTTCAGTAAGAAAAGATTTCTTGAAGAATCCCAACATGTTCTGTCAGGATACCGTCTTGCAGAGCGTAACGACATCAATCCGGGAGCCGAGTTGTTCTATATCAACACGGACAGGTATGGCAACATCGGAACCCATAAGCCAATTCGGGTTAAATTGGACGATGATCCGATTCGAAGGGCTGAATGGGGTCGTGATGTGATTTACGGGGTTTCTACATTCGATGATTACCCTTTGTACGACCTGAATCCGGAAAATCACCCGTTCGCACACGATGTTGAGGCACTTGAGCGAGATGATTCATGTTTTCAAATCGTCTTGGTTCGCAAGTAATTAGCTACACACGAGAAAAGCTTTCACAGCTTTCACACGTGTGTGGCTTTTCTCGTAAAAATTTACCACTAACCAAAATCTCGTCGAACCAAAACCTTTTCAGAGCACCCGCAGGGCTTGAGCATGGTTTTGTCAATTGAGCGATAGCGGAAATTGACAAATCAAGCCCGAGGACAGAACGAAACTTTTGGCTGGAAAAGTTTGTGTCTCTGAAAAGGTTTTGGAGAGTAAGAGATTTTGGTTTTATAAATGTAGTTGCACTAGGTACCCGTTTCTGTTAGACTATTTCCCACATGGCAGATAAATCAAAAAACGGGGCAGTTGTGGATAATAGCGTAGTAGACGCTCTTTTTTCTGCTGGTGCTCACTTTGGCTTTATAAAATCTCGCCGACATCCGAGTGCAAAACCTTTTATATTTGGTGTTAAAAACAACATCGAGATTTTTGATCTCGAGAAGACAAAAGACTCTCTAGATAGTGCACTTCAGTTTGTCGAGACTCTAGGTTCACGAGGAGCACAGATACTATTTGTAAGTGGTAAAAATGAGGCGCGACAAGCTATAACATCTGTTGCAGAGAGCATTAACATGCCTTACGTCGCTGGACGTTTTATTGGCGGAACTCTGACAAACTTTCCTGAAATCAGAAAACGAGTGATGAAACTTGAATCATGGGTTTCGCAAAAAGAGAAAGGTGAATTGGTCAAATATACGAAAAAAGAGAGACTTTTGATAGATCGAGAGATCGATAAACTCCGAAGTTTCTTTTTCGGTATCTCTGTTATGAAAAATCTGCCCGCAGCACTGTTTGTAGTTGATAGCAAAAAAGAGTCAATAGCTGTAAAAGAAGCCAAAGTTATGGGTATTCCAGTTGTCAGTCTTTCTGGGACAGATAACAACTTAAACGAGGTGGAATTTCCTATTCCAGGCAATGATTCAAGCAGAACTAGTATAGAGTTTTTCCTTGGCAAAATAGCTGAAAGTTACAAAGCTGGACAATTGAAAAAACCAGAGGTTGCGGTATAATTAATGGGTTGGGCAATATGCCCCGTAGTAGAAGTTGGCATAGCGCTAAAGCGCAAGAAATAATGCCAACTTCACTACAGGGCTATCCCGTAGTGAAAATGACATGAAATTACCAACTAACAAAAATGAAAGTGATATTGGCTCGTAGAGCTATGTCATTTTCTACTACCGGGATGGAAATTACAACAGAACTTATAAAAGAGTTGCGTGATAAAACCGGTGTTTCTGTTATGCAATGTAAAAAAGCTTTAGAAGAAGCTGGTGGTGACATAGCTAAAGCCGTGGCTGTTTTGGCTGAGAGAAGTGCTGAAATTGCTTCTAAAAAATCCGACAGAACACTCGGAGCTGGGGTTGTTTCGTCTTATATTCACGCAACCGGCACTGTCGGAACGTTGGTTGAACTTCTATGCGAGACCGACTTTGTAGCTCAAAACGAAGAGTTTAAAAAGCTCGCAAGAGACATTGCTATGCACGCTACCGCTACAAATCCTCAGTTTCTAAAGCCGGAGGAGGCAGGGGCAGATAGTCAAAGCGAGGTACTCCTAATTCAACCGTTTATAAAAAATCCAGAAGTGACAATAACAAATCTCATACAAACCGCTGTTCAGAAATTTGGCGAAAAAATAGAAGTTTCTCGTTTTGTTCGATACTCTATTTCTAAATAAGTATTTATGACTACAATAATATTTTTTATTTCACTCTTTGCAATACTAGGTCTTCTTGCATCAAAAATATTTGAAATAAAGGTTAGAAAGATCAATTTTCTTTCAAACACCTTTGCAAAAGGTGATGAGAAAATACAGGACGGTGTTGAGGTATTAGTTTTCAAATACAACAGATACAAAAAAATAACCAACATATTTATTTTTGAGTTTTTACCTTCATACATCTACGAAATGCTTGTTCGAACAAAAGATCACGTCTCAAAGAAATACTATAGCGCCGGAGACGGTTTCCGTGGACGTAGAGTATTGCGATCCAACGGCTCAGTTTCATTTTTCTTGGAGAGATTGGCTGAAGACAAGACAGGCACTAAAAGCCACAAAATCTAGTAAATTAGAGTTTTTTGTGTTAAATTATTCTTGTTTTATTGCCACCTTAGCTCAGTTGGTAGAGCAGCCGTTTTGTAAACGGCAGGTCGTCAGTTCAAACCTGACAGGTGGCTCCAAAAATCCCGCGTTAGCGGGATTTTCTGTGCCACACTGTCAGGTGTAACCTGAGAGGTTAAAAGTCGCGGGGCGACTTTTAAGACCTGTGATAGTTTTTATGAGTTTGCGAAATAAAAACAGAACAGGTGTACAGAATCTGTAAGATTGCGAACAAGTTTGAATTCAACTTCCAACATAGTATAATTCTCTCATGGATCGTTCAAAACTTGTTTGGCTCGGGCTCTTTGTCGGTTCAACTCTAGGTGGCTTTATACCATCACTTTTTGGTGGTAGCGCTTTTGGTATTGGTGGGGTTTTTGGCTCGGCTATTGGAGGTTTTTTGGGTATCTATCTTGGTTGGAAAATCGGTGAGTAAGTAAATTATTTAGTCAAACATTACTTTTGAATTGTTGTAGTTGCTTCGGCGGCTTTTATTTTTGCCAACTCTGGCATGGCTTTTTCTAGATCTTCTATACTCTGGAATCCATAATAAGTTTTATCTTTTATAACTATTGCTGGCAACGTGTCTTTCACCTTGTTTATAGAAATCAGAGTTTTTACCGCAGAAAGATCGATGTTGTAGTCAAAAGAATATACTCGCAGTTCTGGATACGTTTCTCGTAAGTTTGTCAGAACGTAGCCTTCTTTTTCACAGTCATTGCATGTGTCGTCGGTTGAGTAGAAATAAATTATAGACAAAGGAGTTTTTTTGCATTTGTCGCTGATTTTATTCATTAGCAAGTAGTCTTTTATTTCAAGCAGAGAATAGTATCTTTTTAGCGTCAGTACTTCTGGGTCATTATGTCCACGCTGACTTTCTGTATAAGAAAGTTTGTCTTCTAAACCCCCTAGTTCTGTTGAAAGTGTTCCAACCCCAACATCTTTACAAGACGATTCTTCGAGAAGTGAAAATTGTGTTTCAGAAGAGAGAATATCTATAGCGATTTTATCTTGAATATTCCTTATCTCATCCAGTTTCTTATTGGCAAAATAGTTAGACAGAATAATAGCTGTAGCAAAAATAATTGCTGTAATAACAAAAGAGAATATGTATTTTTTCCAATTAGTTTTATTTTCCATGATTATCTCCAACTGGTTTTAACCTTGAACAGAGCATTATAAACGGCTTTGCCCATCCACAGTGGAGCTATAAACATATACAAAGCTAGGTAATAAATCAAATCCATACCTACATCTAGTTTACCTTCGGACATTTTTTTTGACATCAGTATCATACTTATCGTTCCCAAAGCCACAACAATTCCGACTATGGCGATAAACTGTGTGTTTATGTAAAACCAATCAAAATTCCAACCACTCCAATGGATATTCCAACCAATAGCTTGAAATCGTACATATCCACTCCAGAGTTTTTGTAGAATTGTTATTACAGAAACTGTTGAGACGAAAATTACAGAGACAACAGAAATAGCAGCCATAGGCAGTATGAGCATCCCAACATTGCCGTACTTTTTATTGAAAAACATATCACGATAGTCAGAAGCATTTTTTATAAATCCATGTGACCAGCGAACACGTTGTTTCAAAAGTTTTTTTACAGTCCGTGGCGGGATAGTGTACACAATAGCATTGTGAGCATGGGCTATTTTATAGCCATTTTTCTGCATGCGTAGAGCGATCTCGATATCTTCAGTATTGTGAGCGTGTTTGTAACCACCAAGTTTTTCAAAAACTTCTCGTTTGAAAATAGAAAACGGTCCGGGTGTAATATAAATAGCTTGCATATAATGGAACATTTTTCTGGTGAAAATTCCAAAGCCATATTCTACTTTTTGTAACAATTGCAAGATTGATTTTGGTTGCCAAAGTTTGATAGATGGAGCAACTGCCATTATCTCTTTATTCTGGAAATGAATCATGATATGTTTCAGTGCGTCTTTATGTACGTAGGAGTCAGCATCCAAACAACCGACAAGATCTGTAGTCAGATTTGAAAGTCCGTAATTCAGAGCTGTATATTTTCCGCCGTTTTCTTTGCTGTGCAGAACTATTTGTGGGTGATTTTTAAATTTCTGGACAACTTGCCATGTACTGTCTGTTGAACCGTCGTTGACGACCATTATTTTTAGTTTATCTTTTGGATAATCTAGATTAAGTAGGGAATAGACAGTTTTTGATACCGTTGCTTCTTCATTCCAGCAAGGCACGATTATTGTAACTGAAAGATATTTTTTTATTTCAGGTACTAAACCAAAATTCTCCTTTTTTATCTCCAACCTATTTTCAAAGTAGGTGATAAGGAGAAATACCTCGAAATTGAGGGATAAAAAGAGGAAAATATAAGTAATTATGTTCGTGGTCTCTGACATGATTTAGAAGCGATAACGTTCCAAAGAATACTAACCTTTTTCTTTAGTTTTTTCAATGTTTAAGCTATAATTTAGTACAATATGGAAATGAAAGAAATTACAGGTCATCTTCATCCACTGACGTTGGTTTTGACAGATATAAACAGAATTTTCACTGAAATGGGTTTTACGATAGCAGATGGTCCAGAAATAGAGACGGAATTCTACAACTTTGATTCCCTAAACATGCCTGAACATCACCCAGCGCGCGATATGTGGGATACTTTTTGGTTAAAACCGCTAAACGCTCGCAAGTTGCTCCGAACACACACCTCACCCGTGCAGGTTCGCTATATGGAAGCGCACAAGCCTCCACTTCGCATTATCGCTCCAGGCAAAGTTTTCCGCCATGAAGCGACTGACGCAACGCACGAAGCCCAGTTCTATCAGCTTGAAGGGCTTGTTGTTGGCGAGAACATTTCCATGGCCAATTTGAAATGGACTATAGAAACTTTTCTTGAAAAATTGTTCGGCAAAAAAACAAATTTACGTTTGCGACCGAGTTATTTCCCGTTCGTCGAACCAGGTGTTGAGGTAGACATGTCCTGTTTCAAATGTGATGGAAAAAATCCCGAAGAAATATTACAGTGTTCAGTTTGCAAAGGCACTGGCTTTGTCGAAATTCTCGGAGCAGGCCTTGTTCATCCAAAAGTTTTGGAAAGTTCAGGTATTGATTCTAAAAAATTCTCCGGGTTTGCTTTTGGTTGTGGAGTTGACCGTATTGCTATGCTGAAATATGGCATCGACGACGTTCGACTTTTTTACCAAGGTGATTTGCGTTTGGTATCACAGTTCTAACTTTATACTTTATACTTTCAACTTTTTACTAAAATTATGAAATTCTCCTATAAATGGTTAAGTGAATATATAGACGGAGAACTGCCACAATTGGATCAAGTGGTGAATTCTCTGACCATGCACTCTTTTGAAGTTGAAGGGGTAGAAAATATTCAGGACGATAAAATTCTTGATGTAAAAATTTTACCAAACAGGACTCACGATTGTCTGTCGCATTATGGACTTGCCATGGAAATTGCCTCCGTCATGGATCTCAAAAGGAAAGAAGCCACGCACGGCACAGAATTTCCCAAATTCAATAAACTGAAAATTTCTCTTGATTCGAAACTTTGTGCTAGAGCTGTGATGATTTATATAAAAGATCTAAAAATAGAAGAAAGTCCAGCCTGGCTCAAATATAAACTAAAATCTCTCGGTCACAAATCAATAAACTCTGTCGTTGATATTACAAACTACCTCATGTACTGCTATGGACAGCCGATGCATGCTTTTGACACGACCAAAATTTCCAAAAACTGGCTTGGTAACTATGACATGAGTGTTCGAGAAGCAAAAAAAGGTGAAAAAATAAAACTATTAAATGATGTTGAATACACTCTAGATTCTGGAATGGCTGTCATAGGCGATAGTTCAAAAGCACTTGATGTCGCTGGTATTATGGGAAGTCGTGAAAGTTCTGTGACGTTTGAAACCAAAGAGATCATTTTGTCACTTTCGAGTTTTGATGCAGTTTCTGTTCGCAAAACGTCAAAAACGATAGGACTTCGTACAGACGCTTCCCAAAGGTTTGAAAATGATATTTCACCTGTGCTTGTTGATCGAGCACTGCCGTACGCTTTGAAACTTATTTCTGAAATCACCGGTGGAATTGTTGTGGGTGGCACAGAGACATATCCAAAGCCCAAAAAACAAAGAGTTTTCTCTACAACAGTCGAAAAAATATCTCGCTCTCTTGGTGTCAGTCTCGACGAGAGCACCATAGTTTCTCTTCTTCAGAAACAAAAAATTTCATGTACAGTAAAGGATGGTGAAATAAAAGTTACTGTGCCAGATGAAAGACTTGATCTAGAAATTCCGGAAAATCTTACAGAAGAAGTTGGCCGTTTATATGGCTATAATAAAATTCCGGTTACAGATTTGGCGGAGGCAGAAAAAATTAATGTAAATGCGGAGGTTTATCTTTCACATCTTATTCGAAAAGTTTTGGTAAAAATAGGATTTTCAGAAATATATACCTACGCTTTTGCTAACTCTGGTCAAGTCGAACTTGAAAATCCTCTTGCTTCTGACAAAAAGTTTTTACGACAAAATCTTTTGTCTTTCATGGAATTATCTCTCGATAACAATTTCAAATTTCTAGATCTTTTAGGACTATCCCAAGTTAAACTTTTTGAAATAGGTAAAGTCTTTAGTGAAAAAGGGTAGAGTCTGCATTTGTCGATCGGTGAGAGACATCCCAAAAGCAAAAAAGCTATGTCTTCTGATGAAGAAATCGCCAAGGCAATCCAGACAATCGAGAGTGAACTGAAAGTTTCTGTTGGCAATGTTTCTATTGTCGGTGGTATGGCAGAGATAGATTTACATAGATTTATGAAAGAGGTGACCATTCCGGAAAAGTATCCAGATGATTTATTCACTTGGACATCCGATGTCCAAGTTGTATACAAACCAATCTCGCCATATCCATTTGCCGTCAGGGATGTTGCCGTCTTTGTTCCAAATGAAACTCCTGTTGAAAAAGTGGAGGAAATTATAAAACAGCACTTCAATTCAAATGTTGTGCGTTTTAGTTTGTTCGACACGTTTAGCAAAGACAACAAAACTTCCTATGCATTTCGACTGATTTTCCAATCGTCCGAAAAAACTCTGACAGATGAAGAGATAAATGCTGTGATGAATCCGATTTACGAAACTCTCAAGGCACAAGAAAACTTCGAAATTAGGTAATAAAAACAAAACCCCAACAACTACCCCTACATCGGAAGTCGGGGTAGTATAGGTATATTATGGCTGAAAGAAAAACAGAATTTGTTGAGGGTGAATTTTATCATCTGTATAACAGGGGAAATAGTAAGCAAATTATTTTTCTCGATGATAATGATAAGGACAGGTTCATCAAACTTCTTTATTTGTGTAATTCTAATAAAAGTTTTAACTTTCGTGATGATATTGTGGAAAAAAATATCGATGCTTTGGATTTCAAAAAAAACAAAGACATTGTTTCCATTGGAGCATGGGTACTAATGCCAAATCATTTTCATCTTCTTTTAAACATCTCCCCTACATCGGAAGTCGGGGAAGATTCAATTAGTGTATTTATGAGAAAGTTATGTCTAGCGTATTCTAAGTATTTTAATAAAAAATATGAGAGAGTTGGCGGTTTGTTTGAATCAAATTTTAAAGCTACTCATGTGAGTAGTGATATCTATCTAAAATACATTTTTTCTTATATTCATTTAAATCCAGTGAAAATGATTTTTCCCAAATGGAAAGAGAATGGATTGAAGGACAACAAAAAAGCTTTAGAATTTCTCAATAAATATAAATGGAGTAGCTACCCCGACTTTAGAGGCAAAAAAAGATTAGAAAACAAAATAATTTCTCGAGAAGATTTCCCAGATTATTTTCTAGATCAAAAAGTTTTTGATGATGAGATTTTTGAATGGCTCACATTTACCCCGACTTCCGATGTAGGGGTAAATAATGGAGATGAAATTTAAGTAAAACAAAAACCCCGTACAGAGTTTGTACATTTCTGTACGGGATTCTGTTCGGGGATCTACTTCACCACGGTCATTGATGAGGAGATATCCCAGCCGACAAAGTCATTTCCGAAACGTTTCTTGAAACGGTCCGTCATCTGCTTGAAGTATGAGTCGTGGCTCTCTCGAGTCTCGATTTCGCGGATATACGTGAACCAGATGGCGATCTGATTTCGCGAACACTGCCTGATGGCAATGTCCTGATACCGAAAACCATCAATGGTGTTGTCACGCATAAACTCGGCAAACCCAATCAGAGTTTGCATACCCACTCTGTCGCTGAACTTCCACATGCCGTTAGTGAGTCGGTTCTCGAAACTCGTTTCTTCAGATTCCCGTCTCATCGTTTTCTTCTACTGAAGTGAAATGAAAGGAACTATCTTGCCCAGACACTTTAACATAATCATATATACCTTGTCAAGTATATTTTAATCCTAAAAACAGAGGAAAATCACTTGTTATTGAGTCTTAAATTTGCTATAATTACTAAGTTAAATTAACTCAAAAACTCATACAAATGGCCGAGAAAACAGTCAAAAAGAAAGATAGTTACGGTGCTGATGCGATACAGATTCTAGAAGGCCTAGAGCCGGTTAGAAAGCGACCTGGAATGTACATTGGCACAACCGGTTCTGACGGTCTTCACCATCTCATATGGGAAATTTTCGACAACTCTCGTGATGAAGCTATGGGCGGTTTTGCTAACGAGATTGAAGTAACGATGCTTCCCGGCAATCGAGTTCGAGTAACTGACAACGGACGAGGAATTCCAGTTGATATTCACAAACAAACAAAAGTTTCTGCTTTAGAGACTATCATGACCACACTTCACGCCGGTGGAAAGTTTGGTGGCGAGGAAGGAGGGTATAAAGTCTCTGGAGGCTTGCATGGAGTAGGTGCGTCCGTAGTAAACGCGTTATCTATTTATTGTAAAGTAACTGTTTACAAAGACGGTGGGATTTATGTCCAAGAATATTCTCAAGGCAAGAAAAAAGCAGCTGTCAAAAAAGTTGGAACGACAAAAGACAAAGGAACGATTGTTGTTTTTGAACCAGATCCAGCTATTTTTCCAATAATCGAATTCAATTTCCAAAAGGTAGTCGATCATTTGCGACAGCAGGCATATCTGGTAAAAGGTTTGCGTATTATTGTAAACGACGCTACGAAATACACTGGCAACCCCGATACCAAAGCAAAGCTTGGTACAGGGCAGGGAATCAAAGAAGATGAAGTTTTCAAGATCTCTGAACTTGGTTTGGAAATTCCCAGCACATCTTTTTATTTTGAAGGAGGACTTCTCTCGCTTGTAAAGTTTATGAACAGTACCCAAAAGCCTGTTCATAAAAATATTTTCTATGTTGAAAAGAAAACAAACGAATATGAGTCTGTCGAGATCTCTTTGCAGTATGTCGATGACATAACCTGTCGACTGTCTGCGTTTGCCAACAACATTTATAACCCAGAAGGTGGTACCCATGTCACTGGTTTCAAAACAGCACTAACTCGAACACTAAACGCCTACGGCCGAAAAAATAATTTAATAAAAGAGTCCGAAGATAACTTTACTGGCGAGGATGTTTTGGAGGGGCTGACTGCAGTTATTTCCATAAAACTTCGCGAAGTTCAGTTTGAAGGTCAGACAAAAGCAAAACTTGGAACAGTCGAGGCCCAAGGTTCAGTCAACACTGTTTTTTCCGAAGCTTTCACCTATTTCCTCGAAGAAAATCCAGATGACGCCAAAGCGATCATAAACAAAGTAATTTTGGCTTTGAAGGCGCGAAAGGCGGCGAAAGCGGCAAAGGATTCTGTTTTGCGCAAAGGCGCTCTCGAAGGCATGACACTTCCTGGAAAGCTGGCAGACTGTCAGTCAAAGTCCGCTGAAGATTCAGAACTCTTTATTGTGGAGGGAGATTCGGCTGGAGGTACTGCAAAAACTGGTCGTGACAGACGAACGCAGGCTATTCTTCCACTTCGAGGAAAGATTTTAAATATCGAGCGAGCGAGACTGGACCGAATGCTCGAGTCTGAACAAATTAAAAATCTTGTGATTGCACTCGGAACTGCGATTGGTGACACCTTTGATATCTCAAAGCTTCGATATCACAAAGTTATAATCGCAACAGATGCTGACGTGGACGGTGCACACATTCGAACACTTATTTTGACGCTCTTGTACAGATTTTTCAAACCACTTATTGACGGGGGATTTATTTATATCGCGCAACCACCACTTTATAAAATAAAAAAAGGTAAAGAGATTTTCTATGCATATACAGATGAAGAAAAAGCCAAAATTGTTGGTAAAGAAGTCGTCGAGGAAATAGAGGCTATTGAAACTGCTGAAGAAGAGGTTGAAGATGAAACCCCAGTACCAGAGCAAAGCTCGGTACGGGGCGCGTCCAAAGGCGCGAAGTCTAAAATCTCAATCCAGAGATACAAAGGTCTTGGAGAAATGAACGCAGAAGAACTCTGGGAGACAACAATGGATCCGGCTCGACGTATTCTAAAACAAGTAGCTGTTGAGGACATAGTTGCAGCAGATAAAGTCTTTGATATCCTCATGGGTACAGATGTACCAGCTCGAAAGAGTTTTATTCAATCTAATGCAACAAAGGCAAACCTCGACATATAAAAAATATAAAAAGGATTACGGTAACTATTCTGAATCTCTAGATGTTATATTAAAACCGTTTGGGTCAAAAATAGTTACTTTTGATTCGATGAGACAGATTAAAAAGTATTTAAACTCTATTTAGTTTCAAATAACATTCTAATATTCTCAAGAATACGAGAATACATTTTTAATTTTTATTTTTAATTTCTGAGAGGAGTTTACTTAGGAGTTCTTCAGCACTCATCTGTCCAAGTTGACCTGCGTCGCGAGATTCTAAAGTGACTTTGTTTGCCTCGACTTCTTTATCACCGATTACAATCCAGTACGGTATTTTATTTGTCTTTGCCTCACGGACTTTTGTACCGAGGTTTTCATCTGCGTCATCAAACTCTACACGAATTCCATTTTCTTTTAGTATGTCAAAGTGTCTCTTTGACACTTCATTGTGCTGGGTTCGAACAGGAATTACTTTGACTTGAATAGGTGACAGCCAGAGAGGAAAGTTGCCTTCATAATGTTCAATCAAAACTGCGGCACATCGCTCTATTGAACCTGTGATAGCAGAGTGAATCATAACAATACGTTCCTTTTCTCCTTTTTCGTTCACACAGGATAGATCAAAGCGTTCAGGCAGGTTCATGTCGAGCTGGATTGTGGCAACTTGCCATTCTCGCCCAGCCGAATTTTTTGCCATAAAGTCCAGTTTCGGTCCGTACAACGCCGCTTCGCCAGGTCCGTCAAAAAAGTCTGCGCCTCGGTCTGTTGCTATTTGTCGCAATTCTCCTTCGGCCATGTCCCAGATCTCTTTTGTACCGAGATATTTACTCGAATCTTTTGGATCGCGGAAAGAAAGTCGTACTCGTAAAGTAAAGCCAAAAGCTTTGTAGAACGAGTCAACGATGTCCCAAATTTTCAAAAATTCATCTTTGATTTGGTTTGTTCGACAGAAAACATGCGAGTCATCCTGGGTAATAGAAAGGACGCGCGTCAAACCTCCGAGCTCACCAGACTGTTCGTCTCGGTATACCATTGTTGTTTCTGCGTATCGCTGTGGCATTTCTCTGTATGAATGTGGCTTTCGAGCAAAAATCTGTGTGTGGTGCGGGCAGTTCATCGGTTTCAGGGCAAACTCTTTGCCCTCGCGAGAAGTTATTCTGAAAAGTTCTTCAGAAAATTTGTCCCAATGTCCAGACTTTTCATAGAGTTCCTTTTTTGTAATATGAGGAATAGTGACGCGACTATAATCGTGCTTTGATCGAAGTTGCCAAACAAACTTGTCGAGCTCTTCGCGAAGAATATTTCCTTTTGGTGTCCAAAGCGGAAGCCCTGGTCCAACCAAATCCGAGAATGTAAATAGGTCTAACTCTTTGCCAATAACCCTGTGGTCATTTTTATCCATTTCTTTCTTGTCATTTTCCATAGGATTAGCATAGCAGTTTTTACAAAACAGGGCAAAAGCTATTTTTTACAAAATTACCGCCAAATTACTAAATATTTAAATTTCAGAGCACGCATAAATCGCTACTGCGATTTTGCTCTCGCTCAGCAATCAAGAAAACAATCAATAATATGAACTGTGCCCTTTCGCGAACTCGCCTGGATTACCAGTGCTCAAACAACGCTTCGGGCTATTCATATTATTGTTGTTTTCTAATTGCTTCCGCAGTCTCTGAAATTTAAATATTCAGTAATTTTCTACTCCATCACTTTCACTTTATCAATCAGCACCGACACCTCTCCGTTTCTCAAAGAAAAAGTTCCTTTTATAACCACACAACTTTCTGGAACTAAAATCGCTTGAAATTGTTCGAATATTTTTGGGAAAGCCACGGCTTCTATAGATGAAGTCAAATCTTCAATTTTTAAAAATACCATCTTCTCGCCATTTTTTGTCATAACACTGCGAACTTCATTAATTATTCCGCCGATGACAACTGGTTCTCGCTCTTTAGCCGTTTCTTTCAGTTTTTTAATATCATTTTCTTTGTTTTCCAGTTTGTGTTTGAAACTGTCGAGTGGATGTCCAGAAATGTACAGTCCCAAAAGTTCTTTTTCCCACATCAGTTTGTCGGCAGGGTTTGTTTTTGCTGTCGGTTCCAAATGTATTTCCGAAACTTGTGTTGAACTACCAAAAAGTGAATCTTGGAGAGATTCTTTACTTTTTTCCTCTTTATTAAATGTAAGTAATTTGTCTAAGTTGTGTAAAAATAACGCTCTATCACCGAACGAATCCATTGCTCCGGCTTTTATTAACGACTCAAGAGATTTTTTATTCAAATTTTTATCTTTGATTCGTCGGAGGAAATCCGATAGGGAAATAAAAGGCCCGTTTGCTTTGCGTTCTTTTATTATTGACGAGCTAATACCTTCACCAAAGTTTTTTATTGTGTTTAATCCAAATCGAATGGAGTCAACATCGACTTTTCCTGTTTCGGCGATTTTCGCACTCTCGGCCGTCACAGCTTTTGCTTTGACTACGGAGAAGCCTTCAAATGACTGGTTTATATCTGGTGGCAAAACAGGAATACCCATTCTTTTACACTCACCGATTATTTCAGCGATTTTCTCCACGTCACCGGATTCTGCAGTAAGTACTGCCGACATATAGATAGCAGGGAAGTTTGCTTTCATGTAGGCAGTTTGGTAGGCCACTTTTCCATAACTTGCGGCGTGGGCTTTGTTGAAACCATATCCTTGAAATGGTTCAAATAAATCCCACAGTTCCTCTGCTTTTTTTTCTGACATCCCACCGTGTTTTTGGCAACCCTCTACGAACTTTACGTGTTGCTTTGCCATTTCCTCACGAATTTTCTTGCCAACTGCTTTGCGGAATTTGTCCACTTCTTCCCAGTTATATCCGGCGACTTCAATAGCAGTCATCAGTAAATCGTCTTGGTAAACAAGCACACCAAACGTTCTATCAAGAAAACTTTTCATTTTTGGGTGGAGATAGACAATCGGTTTTTTGCCGTGTTTACGGGCGATGTATTCCTGTATGTTATCCATCGGTCCGGGACGATAGAGTGCCACCATGACGTTTATATCGTGGATAACAGTTGGTTTCAAATCTTTCAGTGCGCGAGTCATACCATCACCGTTCAGCTGGAAAAGTCCTATGGTTTCTCCGCGAGCAAGCATTTCAAAAGTTTTTTTATCATTTATCGGAATATTTTCAATATCAATTTTTACACCCTCTATTTTCTCTGTGATTTTGACTGCATCTGCAAGTATTGAAAGATTTCTAATTCCAAGAAAATCAAATTTCAAAAGTCCCACACCGTCTTCACCAACATCATTCATGTCATATTGTGTGATTATTTTATGCTGTCCATTATCTTGGCCTTTTGTATCGTATTGTAGTGGGACATAGTCGGTCAGAGGTGTAGGAGAAATAACCACACCGGCCGCGTGCACAGAAATGTGTCGCGCACAACCTTCTATTTTTTTGGACATGTCTATTATTTTTTTGACGTCCGGTTCGGCGTCGTATCGTGTTTTCAATTCTGGATTTTCTTTCAGTGCTCTATCGAGTGTCATAGGAAATCCCTGTGCTCCCATCGGAATCATCTTTGCAATTGAGTCTCCCAAACTGTACGGAAATCCAAGTGCCCGAGTGACATCTCGGACAGACCCTCGAGCGGCCATTGTACCGAACGTTCCTATTTGGGCGACCTTATCCACGCCATATTTTTGTTTTGTGTATTCAATCATCTCGTCGCGTCTATTGTCGGCAAAATCCATATCAATGTCGGGCGCTGATGGACGAGAAGGGTTTAGGAATCTTTCGAACGGCAATTTGTATTCAAGCGGGTTTACGTTTGTAATTCCAGCAAGAAAAGTACAGAGTGATCCAGCGACTGAACCTCTGATCGTAGTTAGAATTCCGTGTTCGTGAGCATGTCGAAGTAAATCAGCCACCACTAGAAAGTACGGTGCATAACCTTTGTCTTTTATAACTTTCAGTTCGTACTCCATTCTCTCTAAAAGTTCCGGAGTTTTTTCCAAGTTTTTTTTCGCGAGACCACTCTCCACAATTTTTCTGAATTCTTCGTCATACGAAAGTCCACTCTCTACTATGTAGTTTGGCAGTGACCATTTTCCAATCGATATTTCTAAGTTACATCTGTCAGCTATTTTTGTTGTATTTAGAAGTGCCTCTGGTAAATCTTTGAAATATTTTTCTGCTTGTTTTTGTGAAATAAAAGAAAAATCTTCATCACCTTCTTCTATTTTCTCATCAGTTTGAGCTTGGATTGAAAGTAGTGTTTGCCGAGCGATACGATCTTCCGGTGCAATATAGTAGATATCATGTCCAGCAACCAGGGGAGTGTTTGTTTTTTGAGCAAACTCCACAACTTTTTTCATGTTTTCCTCGTGACCTTTTATTTCTGGATGATGAGTTATTTCTAGGAAAAAGTTTGGCTCGCCTCCATCACTACCAAATGTCTTTTTATACCAATCCAACCTCTCGAGTGCTTGATCGTCGTTTGAAACTTTTAGGGATCCTAAAATGTCGCTAGAAAAAGAAGGGGCAATGGCGATAAGTCCTTCGTGATATTTTTCTAACAACTCTCTGTCCATTCTTGGTTTGTAATAAAAGCCTTCGAGGTGAGAAAGTGTCACAAGTTCTATCAAGTTTTTATATCCAGCATTATTTTTTGCCAGCAAAACCAACCGATATCTTTCTTTGTCTACTCCAGCCTGTTTGTCACGGCGACTTCTGTAGGCAACATAGGCGTCAATACCAACAATCGGTTTTATACCTTTCTTCTTACAGGTTTGATAAAACTCAATAGCTCCGTACAGATTTCCATTGTCCGTCAGAGCCAGTGCTGACATCTCATTTTTCTTTGCTTCATCAACCAATGCGTTTATTTTCGGCAAGGCGTTGAGCAAGCTGTAGTGACTATGAGTATGTAAGTGGATAAATTTAGCTGTAGTTTTTTCTTGCATATTTATTTTCGTATTATAGCACGGTAAAATCGACGATTATATCAAAAATAAAATGCTGGATAAATTTCCGGTTTTGTGTGATAATCTCTCGCTAGGAGGTGCTATGACTGTCAAAGACAAAATCACCCTAGCATCTGTTGGCTCTGCCATGCTCTTTGTGACCGCTATGTTTTTGTTTTTTAGCGGTCACTCGATTTTCGGATTGACGGTGCTTTTCTTCACATTTGCTGTTCCAGTAAAGACTGGAATCGAATGTAGCAAACAGCAGGGACCCTAAACGCATTGGCGGAAGGGTCCTTTCTCTTATATGTTAAAATTGACAGATGAATCCCGTTAGAAATAAGAAACCAAAGATTTCTTAATATTTATTGTTATGAGAAAGAATATTAAAACAATAGTAGGAATTGATGAAGTTGGACGTGGACCACTAGCTGGGCCTGTTGCTGTTGGTGTTGTTTTAATAAAAACCAGTGATCAAAATAAAATCAGTAAACTTTTTGTAGAAGCTCGAGATTCAAAAAAACTTTCTCCAGAAAAAAGGGAAAAAATCTTTAAAAAAATCAAAATAGCTAGAAAAACTGATAACATACGATATATCGTATGTTATGAAAGTTCTAAAGTTATAGATAAAAAGGGAATTAATTTTGCCATACGATCGTGTGTTCTGAAATGTTTGAACAAATTAAAAGTTAATCCAAAAGAAACACAAGTTTTTCTTGACGGTGGTCTCAAAGCTCCAAAAGAATTCATTTATCAAAAAACCATAATTCGCGGAGATGATAAAAAGAAAGTTATTTCACTGGCCTCAATTGTTGCTAAAGTCTCCAGAGACAATATTATGAAAAAAGCTGGTAAGAAGTTTCCAAAATATGGCTTTGAAATACACAAAGGCTACGGCACATTGAGCCATCGAAAAGCAATCTCCAAAAACGGTCTTTCAGCTCTTCACAGAGGGACATTTTGCCGTAATATATAACTTGATTGACTTTACCAAACAGACGTGCTATTGTTTTGTAGGAATTAATGACCTCGGAAAGGAGGTAAAAATGGACATTGATAACATACGTTTTGATGGGGCGGCTTTCGTGGTTGCTTACAAATATGAACTTGGAGAATTATATGTTCTGGTTCAGGACAGTCTTGGGACAAACCCGAGATATCCGGACCAGGAAGTACAAACAAAACACCCTGGTGGTAAAAACCGTGACCATCTCGAGGACATAGATCTCGAGGATACCGCTATTCGTGAGTTCGAAGAGGAAACTGGTCTGACATTTGAGCGCGGCGAGGGGAAGAAGATTTATGACGTGATCACTGGGTTGCATCGTAAAGTTGCGTATCTTGTCGACGGAGATTCTCTGGTTGGCAAGATGAGAACCGAAATCATGTATGGTAAGTTCACCACCATCTGGGCGCCACGTTGGGAAAAAGCCGACCAGTTCCTATTGAGATTGCTATATAGAACTCATAGGCCGATTTTTAAGGCGGCCATGAACGAACTATCGAAGAAGTATAGTGGTCTCGTGGTTTGATTTTATTTTTCACTCCACGAGGCCACAGCCCAAACCCTGACAAACGTCAGCGGTTTTTTATTTAAAAATTAAAAATTGAAAATTAAGGAATGTAAAAACTAGAATATTTTCGACTATAAAATAGAAGTTGATTATTAAGACTAAACATGATAGTGTTCCAGATTATGGTAGTACGAATGCGTCATACAAAAAGCCAGCGTAACAGAACTCGGTCTCACCACCGACTATCTGCTCCTGCAGTAACAATGGACAAAAACACCAGTGTTCCACATTTGCGACACAGAGCCTCTCTCGTCACAGGTCAATATAAAGGACGAATGGTTATCGATGTTCAAGCAAAGATTGCAAAAAGAGCAAAACGAGATAAACAAGCATCAAAAGAAGGTAGATAAAAATTTGATAATAGAAATATAGTTTGCTAGAATAATGTAGGTAGTCATTCTTTATATGGCAAACAGGCACCTTTCCAGATCAATAGTTTTACAGTCGCTCTTTGAGTGGGATTTTGGTTCTAAAAATTCCACCGAAGCTAAAAGTATTTTTGCGCGCAATGTAGACGAGTTTGCTCCGGGTCACGGAGATTTTTCTTTTATGGAAAATCTGATAAAAGGCGTTTTGGAAAAACAAAAAGACATCGATTTGATAATTGAAAAAGCGGCACCAGACTGGCCAATAGATAAAATAAGTGTCATTGATAGAAATATTTTGCGTATCGGTTTGTACGAGTTACTTTTTGCCGACCGAACACAAGTTCCTCCTAAAGTGGCTATTAACGAAGCTATAGAACTTTCCAAAACTTTTGGCGGAGAAACATCAAGTAAGTTCGTAAACGGGGTATTGGGCGCTGTTTACAAAGAGCTCGGCGAACCGGGGAAAAACGAAACATCAAAAGACAATAAAAATAAATTTAATCCAAACACTTCCGTTCCTATAGAAAATCTTGGAGGCGCAGTTGTCTATGCTAAAGACGGAGAGGATATTTATCTAGCTTTGGTTCATGATGTTTTTGGAAGATGGACGCTGTCGAAAGGTAAAATAGAAGCTGGTGTAGAGTTGGAGAAAGGTGTAAAAGAAGGAATAAAAGACGAACTTGGTTTGGATGTAAAAATAAAAGATAAACTTGGTGAGAACGAATACATTGCCTATCATCCAGAGAAAGGTAAGACCAAAAAACACGTTGTTTATTATCTAGCCGAGTCAAAATTCAAAGATATTAAACGTGAAGAAAAGGGCGGTTTGGACGATGCCAAATGGTTCAAGCTAGCCGACATACTTGACCTAAACTTTTATAATGATATTCTGCCACTAGTGACCAAAGCCATAAATATATTACTAAAAAAGTAAAAAGTTCATAAAGTTATAAAGTTCATAAAGTGGATGCAAATTCTTTTACTTTACAAACTTTAAAAACTTTATAACTTTACAAACTAACACATCATGCCAGATTTCACAGAATTCGAAAAAAAAGCAGAGTTACACTTCACCGACAAGAGTTTGTTACAACAGGCTTTTGTTCATCGTTCATATATAAACGAAAACAAAACTTCAGGACTTTCTCACAATGAGAGACTGGAGTTTCTGGGCGATGCTGTGCTCGAACTGGTTATTACAGATTTTCTTTTCAAAAAATATACAAATAAAACAGAAGGTGATTTGACGGCTTATCGGTCGGCTCTGGTTAACGCTGATACATGCGCGGGAATTGCAACAAGTCTTGAAATGGGCGGTTTTTTACTTTTGTCAAAAGGTGAGAGCAAAGACACTGGTCGCGCGAGACAATATATTTTGGCAAATGCGCTCGAGGCCCTTATCGGCGCGATTTATTTAGATCAAGGTTTGGAAACAGCAACTAGTTTTATTGAAAAACATTTCACGCCACTCATTGACGATATTATTTCTGGAAGAAGTTTTATTGACGCAAAAAGTTTGTTTCAAGAAAAAGCCCAGGAGTTTGATGGCATCACTCCATCGTACAAAACAGTCAAAGAGTCTGGGTTGGATCACAAAAAGAAATTTACAATCGGTGTTTATGTTGGTAAGGAACTGATCGCAACGGGTGAAGGGGAGTCGAAACAGGATGCTGAACAAATGGCAGCAAAACTAGCTTTGGAAAAGAGGGGGTGGAACTAGCTTGACAGAATTCATTGTACATGATAGGGTGCAACTCGGAAGTCGTTGTTTGAAAGGAAGGAGAGTCGCATGTGACTGAAGAAAGAGTCGAAATTTTCAGAGAACACTTTGGGGAATGCCTTGAGCATTTTTCAAAGAGGTTTGTTTCCAAGTTTCCACAAGGAAAGAAGAACAGACAAGAATCCATGAAACCCATCGCGGATTTCTGTGGTCTTGCTCCAAAGACACTTCAGCGAGTAATTGATCACAATCAAATTCCCGTTGGGGAGGGTTTGATCAAATTGACCTGCTTTCTCGATCTTCAGGGTTACAGAATCATCGAATTCGAAAGGCTTGGCAAGGTTTTACGAAGTCTTGCTGAACTTATCGGTTTCGCAGTTCTGTCTCCAGGTGAAGTTACCAAACTGATTTCATACCAGCAGACTTCACAGATTTACACACTACTGCGTGGTGGTTTCAGTTTGAGTAAGGAAAAAGAAGCAAAAATCTACGATTTGTGGAAGTCAAAACGAGAAGAACTGGAGAGCAAAAAGAAAGACGCTCTCAAGCGCTATCGGATTGATCTGACCAGGTCGTCAGATTTGGAAAGAACCAAACTCGAACTGGTTGAACGTAAAGTTCGGACTTTGTCCGAAACGAATGACTCAATCGGGGTTCGACGTCTCGCGACATTGGATATTATGAGGGGCTTGAGGTCACTACTTGATGAAGGTCTTTTCGAAGGTCTTTCTCAAGATGAAGTTGATAGTCTCGGGCACTCTGATGTTCTCTGCATCGCCAAGCTTTCGGCACATTTCAGTGCCTTGAGTTTGAGACTTGTTTGTGATCATAAGGAGTAATTGTTATGGGTGATGCTACATACAAGGCAATTGTCCAAAAGACATTTGCTCTCGGTAAACATGGCCCATATGCCAAGGCCTCGTCAGAGGAACTTGGAACGATCACTTTTTCTCTTAACGGAAAAGTGTGGAAAGAGGATCGCAGTCCGGAAGAGGGTGACGTGGTCATTCTTTCGGATGTAAGACTGAAGCACGCCGGGTGGCGTGCAGAGAGTGGACGGTTTTTCAAACCGTCTGATCAGCAAGCACAGCAGTTGCAGTAGACAGGAGACACGAGATGAAATTCTTGAAATCCGTCGTCGCGCAAGTGGTCGATCTCAAGGCCAACCTTTTCGTCCGCAAAGAACTCGATCAAGATCACGTTCTCTATCTCGCCGAACTCGTTGAGGGGGGGGTGGAGATGAACAGCAAGATCAAGGTCACAGAAGACATGACCTTGATTGACGGACGTCACCGTAAGGAGGCGTTCGAACTGGCCAAAGTCACCGAAATCAAGGTTGATGTGTACAAGATCGATGATGAGACGGAACTCATCGCCGAAGCTTACAAGGCCAACACTGGTGGTTCGAAACCGCCAACCGTTGCTGATACCGAACACACCATCATGCTTCTCCTCGATCGCGGGGAGTCCATGAAGCGTATCGGTGAGATGTTGGTGCTTCCGGCAAGCATGGCTCGCAAGTACGCTGGTGAAGTGAAATCTCGGATGAACCGAGCCAAGCTTCAGCGGGCGGCTGAAGCTGTGACTGAAGGCGGTCTGACCGTTTCCAAGGCGGCGGAACAGCACAACGTTGACGCGGACAAGCTGAAAGAGGTTCTCTCCGGTCACAAGAGGAAGCACAAGTCCGGCGTCGTTGAAGTTCAACGTCAACTCACGGTGATCTACAGAGGCCTTGCTCAAAGAAACGTGGCTGTTCTGCGCAAGATGACGCAGAAGTTCGAGGACGGCGACGTCTCCAAAAAGCAGGTTGAGGAGATCATCAGGCACATCAAGTCTCTTCTCAACAAGTCCTCCAAGACTGTCACCGAGTGGGAGACCCGTTTCCTCGCTTCGGCAACGAACGGCAAGGAGAACGAAAAACTCTCCAAGCTGGACAAGTTGTCCAAGACCGCCTAGCAACAAACAAGAAGTTCTTTCGTGAAATACAAGGCCGTCATGCATTTGCATGACGGCCTTTAATCTTATATTTTTTCTAAAAAATTTTGATATAATAGGCAAATGAAAAAAAGTTTGAATAACATTGCCAAAAAACAACAAGAGATTGTCATTTATCGTGGTTCACGAGGTAATGTCACTTTGCGCGCAGATGTGAACAAAGACACGATTTGGGCCAATCTTAATCAAATAGCAGAGTTATTTGGACGAGATAAATCTGTTATTTCTCGTCACATCAAGGATATTTTTAGTTCAGGCGAACTTGATAAAAATTCAACTGTTGCAAAAAATGCAACAGTTCAAAAAGAAGGAAATAGAGAAGTTTTTCGTGAAATAGAATTCTATAATTTAGATGTGATTTTATCTGTTGGCTATCGGGTCAATTCAAAACAAGCTACTCAGTTTCGAATCTGGGCTACAGAAACTTTGCATGACTATATAATCCATGGTGTTGCTCTAAATACAGAAAGAATTAAGAAACTTTCGGATGACCACATGGCAGACTTGAACAAAAAAATCTCTTTTATTCAAGATACTATTCGTAAACGACAACTGGATCAAGGTGAAGTCGATAGTTTGCTTTCAGTTATTCGAGACTATGCAAATTCCTGGACATTCCTTCAAAAATACGATGAGGGCGGTTTGTTGTTGCAAAAAAGTAATATCAAAGAGAAAAAACATCTCGAGTACGGTTTTGTTAGGAGTGCAATTGATGAACTAACTAAAAAACTTATTTCAAAGGGTGAAGCTGGCGATTTGTTTGGTAATGAACGCGACGGAAATTTCAAAGGAATTTTACTTGGAATATATCAATCGTTTGGCGGAAAAGAAGTGTATGGAAGTTTGGAAGAAAAAGCTGCCCATCTGCTGTATTTTATAATAAAGGATCATCCATTTTCTGATGGCAATAAACGCATCGGTTCTTTTCTGTTCGTCCTATTTTTAGATTTGAATAAAATTTTGTATCGTAAGGGTGGTGAGAAAAAAATCAACGATAATACGTTGGTGGCTTTGGCACTTCTCATTGCCGAAAGTGATCCAAAAGAAAAAGAAACAATGGTTGCGCTTGTAACAAATTTAATTGTCTAATATGTATCCCGTAGTAGAAAATGACATTGGGGTAAACCCCTTAAGATGATAATATAATATGGTCGACATTATTTACACTATAATAAAAATAACATTCTGCTCGTAGGGCGATGTCATTTTTCACTACGGGATGTATCTTAAATCCATTGAACTCTCTGGTTTTAAATCGTTCGCTAAGAAAAGCGAACTTAAGTTTACATCGAAAGTTTCGGCTATTGTTGGACCAAATGGTTCGGGAAAGTCGAACATTGCAGAGGCCTTTCGGTTTGTTTTAGGCGAGCAGTCGATCAAAAGTTTGCGAGGAAAAAAGGGCGAGGATCTTATTTTCAACGGCGCGGGGGATTTGCCAAGGGCAAACAGGGCTTCGGTTAAAGTTATTTTCGATAACAGTAGTAAATTTTTGCCACTGGACTACGAAATTGTTACCATAGAACGTGTTGTTCATCGTGACTCGGTCAACGAATATTTGATAAATGGTTCGCAGGTCAGACTTCGAGACGTTGTGGAGCTTTTGGCTTCGGCGCACATCGGCTCATCAGGACATCATATTATTTCACAAGGTGAAGCAGACAGAATTTTGAACTCAAGCATAAAAGAACGCAAAGCAATGATTGAGGACGCTCTCGGTCTCAAAATGTATCAATATAAAAAACAAGAAAGCGAAAGGAAGTTGGAAAAAACTCGAGAAAATATAAAACAAGTAGAGTCTCTGCGACGAGAAATAATGCCTCATATAAAGTTTTTGAAAAAGCAGGTAGAAAAAGTGGAGAAAACTGTAGAGATGAAGGATGAGCTACTGAAAGAAGCGTTGGAGTATTTGCGACGGGAGGACGAATATATAAACAGGGGTGAGTCAAAAGTTAAAAGTCTAAAATCGCCATTACTGGAAAAAGAGAAAGAATTAGAAAAAGAATTAAATACGACCAAGTCAATTCTGGAGAATGCCAAAAACAAAGATGAAAAAAGTGACAAACTCATTTCACTGGAAGAGTCGCTCCACAAAATCCGCGATGAAAAAGATAATTTGTTCAGGGATTTTGGAAGACTAGATGGAGAGATTTCCTCTCTTGTAAAACTTGTCAAAAAACAGGAAGAAGTGGCACAGTCGTACGAGCACAAAACAGTCACACTCGTTTCTGTTGAAAGTTTGTCTATTGCAATCGAAACAAGAATCAAAGAAGCAAAGTCAAAAGGTAATTTGGAGGCCATGCTTGAAGCACTCGAGGAAATCTCTCACAGACTTTCTGACTTTATTGATCATAACAAAGACAAAGTGGACATGTCACTTCTCTCTGATGCCCAAAAGGATATAGAAAATTTAAAAAAATCGAAGAAACAAATCGAAAAATCTCTGGAAGAAATAAAAGAGAGAGAAAATAAACTAACGGACGAATATTCAAAACTCAAAAATATAATTGAAAAAGAAAAAGACAAAAATCGCGATGCCGAAAAAGCTGTTTTCAGGATTATGGCAGAATCCGGCGAAATTCGTTCTAAAATTCACGATTTGTCACTGGAGTCGGAAAATTTGAGACTCTTAAAAGAGGATTTCAAGAGGGAATTAATAGAACTCGGACATTTGGTCGGAACTCATGTTTTGCAGTTTCAGTCTCCCCAAGGGTCACCCTTGGGGAATTTGAAGGAAGACGAATCGAGGGCAAAGCAAGAAGAGAGACGAAGAAAAATAGAGAAAATAAAAATCAGACTAGAGGATAGTGGTGGTATTGGTGAGGCGGATGTCATGAAAGAATACACGGAAGCCAGCGAGAGAGATACCTTTTTAGGAAAAGAGCTCTTGGACTTGGAAAAATCTGCCACATCTCTGACAGAATTAATCGCTAATTTGGATATGCGGCTTTCAACGGAGTTTAAAACGGGAGTGGAAAAAATAAACACGCAGTTCAAAGAATATTTTTCACTCATGTTTGGTGGTGGTGAAGCCAAACTTTCTGTGACTGTTCCGATTAAGCGCAAGAAAAAAGACACAGATTTGGATTTAGGAGATGAAGATATGGAAGAAGGACTTGCCCTGAGCGAAGTCGAAGGAGAGGAGGGAATAGATATTGAAGTAAATTTGCCAAAGAAAAAAGTAAAAGGGCTGATGATGCTTTCTGGCGGTGAGAGAGCGTTGACTTCTATCGCACTCCTTTTTGCTATTTCACAGGTAAATCCTCCGCCGTTTATTATTCTAGATGAAACTGATGCGGCTCTTGATGAAGCCAATTCCAAAAAATATGCCGATATGGTAGAAAATCTTTCTGGAAAATCACAACTGATCGTTATAACTCACAATCGCGAAACAATGTCTCGCGCAGGAATTCTCTATGGTGTGACAATGGGCCTCGGCGGGGGATCAAAACTACTTTCAGTTGCTTTTGAAGAGGCTCTGGCAGTTGCCAAATAAAACTTATGAGGTTTTCTTATTATTCTGTGCTAGAATAAATATTGGAAGAAGGGAGGTCAAAATGAGTGAAATTGCTGGTAGCAAATGCGAACTGTGCGACGCTGTACTCGTCTTGTTCTCTCGTCAGTCAGAACACATAATGGTTGCTGTCAGGTGTATGGTTTGCGACAAAACACACGACATTTCCATTGATGATCTGACCAGTGAAAGTGTCGTCCTTCATTGTTGTGGTCAGTTGCTTTTGCCACGTTACCCGACTTGTGATGATGATATCGTCATCACTGTGTCCTGTGCTGGTTGTGGCAAACCTGGGGCAATATCGTTAAGTGAAACTCTGGATGCGCTGAACGAGGAAGATGAAGTTTTCCAGTTCAACGGTCTCGTTCATTGAGGTAAGGTCATGCAAGCAGTTCTTTAAGAGCCCGTAGCGGAAACGCACGGGCTCTTCTATTCACAGAGAACCCCGCCCGACTCCCGTCTTCCCTGGTGAGGGCGGGGATGAATGTGCAAAGCCTATCTTGTTAGCAAACATGATAGGCTTTAAACATGAGAATCAGAAACT
>JAHFOB010000007.1 GCA_023267045.1 Candidatus Zambryskiibacteriota bacterium | reverse complement strand
CCCGTACGACTCTGTAATCAGAGGAGTGCGGGGAGGAGGTCATTCATATATGGACGAAATATTAAAAATGTGGTAGAAATACGAGATGAATTTTCATATCATAAGTCTTTTTCCTGGTGCTTTTGACTCGTATCTAAACGAGTCTATTATTGCACGAGCCATCGAAGACAAGAAAATAAAAGTAGAGTTTTACAATCCCCGAGATTATTCAGACGATAAATGGAGGAGGGTTGACCAGAAACCATACGCTGGTGGTCCTGGTATGGTCATACAAGCATTGCCGGTTGTGAAAGCGATCGACAGGGTACTGTCGAAGTTAAAAGTTAAAAGTAGAAAAGTTGCGACCGAGCAAGAGCGACGAAGTACTGAGGTCAACAGACCGAATGTAAAAGAGACAAGAATTAAAATTATATTTTTTAGTCCTGGTGGGAAAAATTTTGATACGGTTTATGCAAAAAAAACTGCAAAAAACTATACAGACATTATTCTTGTCTGTGGCAGATATGAGGGAATTGATGCACGAGCAAAAAAAGTTTTTCAAAAAGAATATAAAGCGGAAGATATTTCCATAGGGCCATTTGTTTTAACTGGCGGAGAATTACCGGCTATGGTTTTGCTCGACTGTGTTGCAAGACAAATAGAGGGTGTTCTGGGCAATTTTGACTCGCTTGAGGAGTCTCGCATCTCCAGTCACGATGTTTACACTCGTCCAGAGGTTTTCACCTACAAAAACAAAAAATATAGGGTTCCAAAAGTTTTGTTATCTGGCAACCATGCAGAAATTGAAAAATGGAAAAGTAAAAAGAAATAATTTGGACATCGGCAATGTATTACTGATATACTATGCGAATGGCAAAAATTATTGAAGTAAAAAATGTTTCGAAACATTTTGGTGAAGTTAAGGCCGTTGAGAATATTTCTTTTTCTGTAGATACTGGGAAAATATTTGCTTTTCTTGGTCCAAATGGTGCTGGTAAAACCACAACCATAAAAATGCTGACAACTCTACTTCCACCTTCTCACGGTGAAATAAAGCTAAATAATTTTGACGTAGTCACTCATCCAGATGAAACTCGTCACTCTTTTGGTATCGTATTTCAAGATCCATCACTAGATACTGAACTGACAGCTTATGAAAATATGCAATTTCACGCGGTACTTTATAATGTCAAAGCTTCTGTTTACAAACCGCGCATTGAAGAACTCTTGAGACTGGTTGATTTGTGGGATAGGAAAGATTCTCTGGTAAAAGAGTTTTCTGGCGGAATGAAAAGACGTCTAGAAATTGCTCGTGGTCTGCTTCACCATCCGAAAGTTCTTTTTCTTGATGAGCCAACACTTGGTCTTGACCCTCAAACTCGAAACCATATCTGGAGTTATATAAAAAATTTAAATCAAAAAGAAAAATTGACCGTCTTTTTTACCACTCACTATATGGAAGAAGCCGATAGAGTGGCGGACATGGTTTCTATTATTGATCATGGCAAAATAATAGAAAGTGGAACACCGATGGAGTTAAAGAAAAAAACTAATACTGAAAATCTTGAGGACGCCTTTTTGGCTCTCACTGGTCATGAGGTACGAGAAGAAAGTTCCAGTGCGAAAGATGGCATGAGACAAGCACGAGCAATGTGGACAGGTAATAAGCGATAAATTCAAAAATTAAAAATTAAAAATTTATGTCTACTATTTATATACTTTGGTTAAGACAACTGAAAAGATACATTCGCTCAAAGCAGAGAATTTTTGCCTCGCTTGCCCAACCCCTACTTTTTCTTTTTGCTTTCGGTTACGGTTTTGGTCCAGTTTTTGCAAAAGCTGGTGGGGGTAACTACATGAATTTTCTTGCACCTGGAATTATCGCAATGACAATAATGTTCACAGCCGTCTTTTCAGGTATTGAAGTCATTTGGGATAAACAGTTTGGTTTTCTGAAGGAAACAATGGTCGCTCCTGTAAGTCGTTTTAATATAATGTTTGGTAGGACTTTGGGTGGGGCAACGGTATCTTTTGTTCAAGGTATTTCCGTATCAATTATTACATTTTTCTTTGGTTTGAGATCTAGTCTTTCTGGGATAATTCTAGCTTTTATTTTTATGTTTCTTTTGGCTTTGTTTTTTGCTGCTTTTGGCACAGCTATGGCCTCAAAACTGGATGATATGCAAGGATTTCCACTTATTCAAAATTTTATTGTCATGCCATTATTTTTTCTTTCTGGCGCGTTGTTTCCTGTAACAGGTCTGCCAAAAGTATTTAGTTATATAGTTAAATTAAATCCACTAACTTATGCTATAGATGGAATTCGTGGGTCTCTAACTGGTGTACACACTTTTTCACTCGGGCTAGATTTTGTTATTCTTATTTCGATTACTCTTATTTGTATTTATATTGGCGCGCAACTTTTCAAGAGAATCCAAGCCTAGTCCATTTGTCATTTTTTGTTACTGACTGGTAGAATGAAACGATGTTACAATCAGAAGCTTTAGATATTTTAAAAATGGGTAAAAATGTTTTTCTGACCGGTCCGGCTGGAAGCGGGAAGACGCATGTTTTGAATATGTACGTACAATATTTGAAATCACACGCGGTTGATGTTGCAGTAACAGCATCAACAGGTATTGCCGCTACTCACCTAGGTGGTATGACGGTACATTCTTGGTCTGGACTTGGTATTCGCGACACACTTACGGACTACGATATTGAGGATTTGATGCAACGTCAGTATTTATACAAACGCTTTGAACGGACAAAAGTTTTGATAATTGATGAGGTTTCGATGCTCCATCATTTTCGGCTAGATCTGGTTGAGTGGATTTGTCGGCAGATGAAACGAAACGAAAAACCGTTTGGTGGAATGCAAATCGTTTTGTGTGGAGATTTTTTCCAGTTACCACCAGTTACGCGGGCAAATGGTTTTGGTAGTGGAGTTGAATCTGAATTTGCCTATAAATCAGAGTCTTGGCTAGCGTCCAAATTCATTATCTGTCATTTGTCCGAACAGCATCGTCAGAAAGACAACATATATCTTTCAATACTAAATCAAATCCGAGAAAATAAAGTAACACAAAAAACTATTGATCTTTTGAAAAGTCGTTTGAATAAAGACCCCGTAGCAGAGCAAACCACAGTACCAGAGCAAAGCTCGGTACATGGTACAAGCTCGCTACAGGGCACGCCCGACCACTATACTCGGCTCTATACCCACAATATAGATGTGGATGTAGTAAACAAAAAACATCTTGATCTCATAAAGACTGACAGCCGAGAATACAAAATGGCTCAAAAAGGTTCACATAACTTGGCAGAAACATTAAAAAAAAGTTGTCTGTCGCCAGAAAGATTGGAATTAAAAAAAGGCGCGCGAGTAATGTTTACCAAAAATCATCCTGAAGGTTTATATGTAAATGGCACTCTCGGTATCGTAAAAGATTTTAACTCATACGGTGATCCTGTTATTGAAACAAAAAGTGGAATGAACTTTTCTGTTCAACCTCAATCATGGAAAATAGAAGAAGAAGGAAAAGTAAAAGCGGAAATCAGTCAATTGCCACTTCGACTTGCTTGGGCCATTACTGTTCACAAAAGTCAGGGCATGTCGTTAGACGCCATGGAAGTTGATTTATCTAAATCTTTCGTTGCTGGGATGGGATACGTAGCGCTATCACGCGTCAGATCACTCGATGGTATGAAACTTCTCGGTTTCAACGATATGTCTCTTGAAATAGACAAAGAAGTTTTGGAAATGGACCAGAAGTTTCAAGACTTATCCGTAGATGCAGTTTCAGATCTCAAAGAAATGTCAGGTCAGGAAGTTTTGGAAAAACAAAAAGAATGGATGAAATTGATCGAACCAGAAGAGAAAATAAAAATAAAAAAGAAAGAGAAAGCGACCGAGCGAGAGCGACGAAGTACTGAGAACACCAGTTCGAATGTAGGAAGTACTGAGGCGAGCACGCCGAATGTAAAAAAATCTACACAAGAAATCACGGCAGGATTTCTAGAACAAGAAGTCTCACTTTCAGACATTGCCGAAGCCAGGGGATTGAAACAAGAAACAATAGTTTCTCACATTGAGGATCTTATGGTTGGGAAAAAATGTCCTGATATAACATATCTAAAGTATGAGTTGAAACGCAGTGAACTAGACGACATTTTGTTAGCTTTCAAAAAAGTCGGAACTACGACACTTTCGCCAGTGTACAATTTACTGACTAAACAAAAAAAGAAACCGAGTTATCTGAAGATACGTTTGGCGAGGTTGTTTTTGTAAAAAAACAAAACTCTTCTATTCACAGAGAACCCCGCCCGACTCCCGTCTTCCCTGGTGAGGGCGGGGATGAATGTGCAAAGCCTATCTTGTTAGCAAACATGATAGGCTTTAAACATGAGAATCAGAAACTTAAACCACTCAAAGTATCAAATTGAATACCACATAGTCTGGGGAACTCGATATCGAAGAAAGTATATAAAGGAATACACAAAGCAAGAATTAAGAAAATATTTGTATCATGCCACTAAGAAATATCCCACACTCCACATACACTCTTTTAACACAAACGATGACCATGTTCATCTCCAAATCGAAATACCACCAAACCTCTCCATAGCTGCCGTTGTTCAAAGACTCAAATCAGAATCAAGTGCAATACTGAAGAAACGATTTAGATTCATACGTGACATGTACCTAGACGGCAGCATCTGGAGTGTGGGATATTTCGTATCGACTGTAGGCCTAAATGAGGAAATGATCAAAAAGTATATAGCAAACCAAGGCAAGAAAGACTACGGTACCACAGGTCGTTTCAGATTCTCATGAACCCTTGAACCCGAAACCCCGTACGACTCTGTAATCAGAGGAGTGCGGGGAGGAGGTCATTGATATTTTCATATAATATGTTACAGTTCACAAAGGAGGGTGCATGAGTGTTCATTTGGTTATTTTCCACGACTCCATCGGAGATATCGTGGAGATTAGAAGGGCATTGACGGGGATCAACTTTGAATTTAACACCGATTTCGTCATCTTCGACCGTGAGTTGGAAGTAGAGAAGTTCATTGAAGATGAGTCAGTGGAGGTTGTCCTTTTCGGTCAGACCTACAGACGCAAACATGAGCTGACCTATTCTTTTCCGGCTCTCTTGAAAGAGAGGTTCCCAAGGCTCATCATTGGTACACTGTTTACTGGGGCTTCTGACAAAGGCTATGATCTGTATATCTCCAGAGGTCGTGGTGTCGAGGGAATCTGTGAGCATCTTGTGGATGAAGTCCGCAAGTTCTTGAGTCGTGGCGATCGCCCACCACACAATATCGACTAGTTCCGGCCGTCCTAAACCTATCTAGGTGAAGGACGGCCATTTCTTTTGTAAAAATAATAAATTTGCTTTTTTGATTTTTATGCATAGTATAATCTACAGAACATGATAGTTCAAAATGAAAGGATCGTATGAACGAATTAAGCCAGAGAAAATGTGTTCCGTGTCGTGGCGATACACCAACCTTGTCAGCAGAAGCTATTTCTGAATACATCAAAGTCGTACCAGGATGGTCTTTTCAAGGCGGGGTAATCGACAAGACTTTCTTTTTCAAGAATTTCAAGCAGGCTCTGATTTTTTTCAACAAGGTTGCAGTGCTTGCCGAAGAAGAAGGTCATCATCCGAACATGTGCATTCACGACTACAAAAAGGTCAAGCTGACTCTGACCACCCATGTCGTTTATGGACTGACGGAAAACGATTTTGTCATGGCCACCAAGATCAACGAGTTGGAGTAATTTCGCCGCTCTGGTTTACCCCAGGGCGGCTTTCGTTTTAAAAAGGTCAAGTTCCCTTGAAGACGGTCATCGAGGGGGATAGGAGGATTCTTCACATTGACAGTGTTGTAAATTTTAATTACTCTATCTAAGTTCACGTTCTTTCAAGGGGAGTATCATGTCCGATCAGAAGCGTCCATTCCACGAAGTTCTTTATTTTAGACTCCGGATAATCGAAACCATGATCAGAAGCAGTGGGATTCGTCCGGAAGATTCCATCGAGCTGAAGACCATCTTGGAAACCCTGTATCGTGCCAAGATGAAAGTGGCTGATGCACTTGCATTCGCCGAAGATCACGCTGACTTGCCAGAGCTCCTGAAGTCAATCGGCCAACACAAGTTGGCAGAGTTCGCTGGAGAAGTTCTGAGTGATCTTCGTGGTCGTGAGGACGAGAAGAAACCTGTCGTCGACCAGAGTACATCCAGAGTCGATACCGATCGGAGACCTCTCAGAGGAAACTAGCTAGAACACAACCACCGTCATATCGAGAAAGTCCACCACACTGGCACTTCTCGGTGTGGCGGTTTTCTTTTTGTAAAATGATATAATTCTATTATGAAAACATTTTTTATAGCATATTTTTCTTCATTAGTTTCACTTATTATTTTGGATTCAATATGGCTTTCAAATATGATAAAAAGTTTTTATGGTCCAAGACTGTCACATCTGACTGCTGAACATACTTCATACACTCCGGCCATAATTTTTTATATTTTGTATGCAGTGGGCATTATTGTTTTTGTTGTTTTGCCGGCGATTTCTGGTAATTGGAGTTTATCAAGAGTTTTTTTGACAGGAGCACTTCTTGGCCTCGTTTCCTACGGAGCGTATGATTTTACAAATCAAGCGACGCTGAAAGATTGGCCTACACTGATCACAGTGGTAGATCTAGCGTGGGGGACTTTTCTAACTGGAACTGCAAGCGCAGTCTCTTTTCATATTTCTAAATTTCTGTCCTAGTGTAGTTATCCACAGGGGATTTCTTGACGGGTGAACCACCGTTCACCTATAATATTTACATACAGAAATTTTTCATACAGTGCATTTCTTTGCTCCACTTCGGTAAAATAATTCTCACCTTACACTTGTAAGGCTCGAATGATTTTCCTCGTCCGCCTCGAACTGCATCTGTCTGAAAAAATTCTTAGAAATCTTGTCACTTTAATCTATTAATTTTAAGAAAAAATTATGAGTAAACAAAATTTAGAGAGAGTTTTGAGAAGGGAGTTAGAGGTTGTAAACGACGTTATAGATCAGAGGATTATTAGGGGTCTATCATACGGGCGGGAATCTCGACGACACAAGTTTATACTTTCCAACTTATCGAAAATCCGCAAGACTCGAGCAAGTTCTGGATGGTTTATGCGACCATTTAGCATAATATAAAAAAATGAGTGAAGATAAATACATAAGTTATAAAAATAAAATACTGAATTTTTACAGAAAAAACAGACGTATGCCTGGTTATAAAGAAATCATGGCTATGGTTGGTTTCAGATCAAAAAATGCAGTTTATAAATTGATCAACAAACTTGTCGATGATGAAATAGTAGATAAAGATTCTAGTGGTAGACTGACTCCGATGAAAATATTCGGAGAGACACCGCTGTTGGGTCTAGTCGAAGCAGGAATTCCCACAACAGTTGATCCAAGTACACTAGACACAATAAACCTAGACGACTATCTAATAAAAAACAAAGAAGCAAGTTATCTTTTGGAGGTTAAAGGTGACTCTATGATTGATGAAGGTATACGAGAAGGCGATCTCGTTGTCGTTGAGCGTCGTGGTGATCCAAAAGATGGCGATATTGTCATCGCGGAGGTCGATGGTGGTTGGACGATGAAGTATTTCAAAAGAAAGGGAAATGTAGTCTATCTAAAACCAGCAAACAAAAACTACTCACCGATTTATCCAACATACGATCTGAAGGTGGCGGCGATAGTTAAAGGTGTGATACGAAAGTATTAAGTATTTTGAAAAAAGAGGGAGCTTTTGTATAATTATGTTAAGGTTATTTTTATAAATTAAATATAAAATTATGTTATCAATATTAGTTGGAGCAGTTGTTGCATTTGCTTTCGGAGCCTTGTGGTTTACAGTTTTGTTTGGCAGAACTTGGGCAAAACTGATGGGTTTTACTGCTGATAAAATGACTGCCGAAGAGCAAGCAGAAGCAAAAAAGATGGGTATGACCGTGCCACTTATTCTGAATTTCATTACAAATGTTATTTTTGTCAGCGTTGTCTCATATCTGTTTCCACAACTACTGGCCATATCGTTTTATGAGTTTCTAAAAGTACTTCTTATTATATGGCTTGGTTTCAGTTTTCCTATTTATGCAAATTCTGCTATTTGGGAGAGAAAGTCTTGGAAACTTGTTGTTATTAATTCAGCACAAGGAATAATAGCGACAATTCTAGTCAGCTCTGTTATCTACTATATGCAATAAGTGAAAATATTTGTTAAAGCTAAAGCTGGGGCAAAGGAAAATAAGATAGTCCCTCCAGATCTTACTCTATGGAAGGAAGTGGATAGAAAAGAAGAGTATTTTACTGTGTTCGTAAAAGAGCCACCTATTGCAGGTAAGGCCAATCTTGCTATAGCCAAATTGCTTGCAGAATATTTTAAAAAATCTCCAAGAGAGGTTCGTCTTGTTTCTGGCGCCTCATCAAAAAGAAAAGTTTTCGAGATTTTGTAAAAAGCGTAACCCTGGAGGAATCCCTCCAGGGTTTGTGTGTTACAACGCATTCGTCGGAATTCCTGCGAATCTCATTAACTCCAACGCATCTCGGCGAGCTTTGCGGAGATTTTCGCCCAATCCGCGAATTTCAAACTCGTGACCATCATACCCACGCATGTGTGCGCCAAGTACTTTGATCATAATTCGAAATCGTGATGGAAGAAGAGCGTTGTCGCTTGGGTGGCTGAGGAATATGCACGGCCACCCCGCAATACTCCCAATAACATCCTGTCGCATCGTTACCTCCTGGGGAACAGTTCCAGCTACAAATAATACCTATTTTAGGGTCTAAAGTAAATAATGAACCTTGTTTATAAGTTATGGTTGGATAGTTGTGGATAAGTCGATTGACAATATGCTTGACAAAATATACCTACTTGACGTATACTCTCCCTAACTTCACACGATTGAGTTTTGACTGATGAAGCGGAATACAATATTTTAACGGGTTAATTGGTTCTCGCTACTCATTTGGGTTTAAATCGATAACAAAATTATAAGTCTAAAATGTGAACCTTTAGAGGGTAAGGTTCCCTTTTGCTTGTTTTTTTGCGTTTTATTTTATTAAAAGGGCATTTTTAATTAAGTATAAATTTTTTATGCAAAATATTACTAATACTACTGCACGTCCACAAAAGTTTTTCAGTCGGTGGAAAAAACCACTTGTGCCAACTCCAAACTTTGTTGAACCACAACTGAACTCTTTCAAGGAGCTCATAGAAAAAGGACTGAAAGAAGTATTTGAAGAGTTTTCTTCTATCAAAGATTATTCAGAGAAAAAGTTTACACTTGATTTTACTGGATTTGAACTTGCTGAGGCAAAGCATGATGAGTATCACGCAAAAGACAACAAATTAAATTATGATGCGCCACTGAAAGTAAAAGTTCGATTGAAGAATCATATTCTAGGTACAGAAAAAGAACAAGAGATTTTCATGGCGGATTTTCCACTGATGACTTCTCATGGAACTTTTATTGTTTCTGGCATTGAACGCGTTATTGTTCCACAGCTCGCTCGTTCATATGGAGTATTTTTTACAGCTTCTGATGTTAAAGGCCGACAGCTTTTTGGGGCTAAGATTATACCTTCTAGGGGTGCTTGGGTAGAGATAGAATCAGATGCAGAGGGGATGATTACTGTTAGAATTGATCGAAAAAGAAAGTTTCCGGTTACAACATTACTTCGTGTTTTTGGAGCAAAAGATGATACTGCGATCAAAAAACTTTTTGCTTCTGATAAATTTGCTACAGCTTCTATAGAAAAAACTTTACTGAAAGATCATGGCAAAACTGTTGATGAGGCCTTTATAGAAATACACAAAAGACTTCGAGACGGTGATCTCGCCACAGCCGAAAACGCAAAAGAATTTGTCAATTCTATTTTTGAATCAGAAAGATACGACCTCTCTCCAGTTGGGCGACACATGTTTAACAAGCGTTTTAATAAGAAAATGGATGATAAAGAGCTGAAAAGAAAAACTCTTTCCATTGAAGATATTGTTACTATTATTTCTCACATCGCGCTTCTAAACAACACTCCACACGCAATCCAAGACGATATTGACCACTTAGGTACTCGAAGAGTGCGTTTTGTTGGTGAACTTTTTCAAATGCAAATTCGAAAAGGAATGTCACAGATCAAGCGAAATATTCAAAACAGAATGTCTACTATTGATACTGACGTCACTCTTCCTGTTCAATTTATCTCACCAAAACCACTTCAGGCTCGAATCAAAGAATTTTTCACTACAAACCAACTATCACAGTTTATGCTTCAGGAAAATCCTGTGGCTGAAATCGAACATTTACGAACACTTTCTGCTCTCGGACCTGGAGGACTAAACAGAACTCGAGCGGGATTTGAAGTTCGAGACGTGCACCCCTCTCACTACGGACGACTTTGTCCAATACATACTCCAGAAGGTCCAAATATTGGTCTTGTTTTGCGTCTTTCCGTATACGCTCGAATCAATAGCTTTGGCATGATTGAGACTCCGTATGCAAAAGTAAAAAATGGAAAAGTAACAGACGAAATAGTTTATCTTAACGCTTCCGAAGAAGAAGGTTATGTTATTGCTCATGCCGCAACACCAGTTGATGCTGAAGGAAAAATCACGATTTCAGAAGTAGAAGTTCGTGTTGAAGGTGAGCCGACAACTATTTCTAAAGATAAAGTTGATTTTATGGATGTTGCTACAAACCAGGCTTTTTCTATTGCCACATCAATGATTCCTTTCTTAAACCATGATGAAGCTTCTCGAGCCTTGATGGCAAGTAACATGCAAAAACAGGCTACGCCTTGTATTGTTCCAGAAGCACCTCTAGTTGCCACAGGAATGGAAGGAGATGCTGTCAGAAATACTGGAAGAATTGTCATAGCTCAAGAGGAAGGAACAGTTACTCACGCTGATGGTAAAAAAATAGTTGTTAAAAATAGTAAAGGTAAAGAAAAAGAACACAAACTCGTTGTCTTCTCAAGAACAAATGGTTTTACTGCTTTTCATCAGAGACCAAGTGTTAATGTTGGCGACAAAGTAAAGAAAGGAACTGTTTTGGCTGACACATCGGCTTCTGTTGGAGGCCAGGCAGCAATAGGACAGAATATGCTCATTGCTTTTATGTCTTGGAGTGGTTCAAACTACGAGGACGCCATTATTCTTTCTGAAAGAGTTGTAAAAGATTCCAAATTCACATCAATACATATTGAAGAATTTATAGTAAATGTTCGTGATACAAAGCTCGGTCCTGAAGTGACAACATGTGATATTCCAAACGTCGGTGAAAGTAAGCTAAAAAATCTGGCCGAAGACGGTATCGTTCAAGTAGGTAGCGAAGTCCGACCTGGGGATATTTTGGTTGGTAAAATTACGCCAAAGGGTGAAACACAACTAACTCCGGAGGAAAGACTTTTGAGATCACTTTTTGGCGAGAAAGCTCATGATGTAAAAGATACATCAAAGAGAATGGAAGGAGGTAAACGTGGTCGTGTTATAAAAGTTCAAGTTTTCTCAAGAGAAAAAGGCGATAAACTAGATTCTGGAATCATAAAAAGAATTCACATTGAGGTGGCCCAACTTCGAAACGTTTCTGTTGGAGACAAACTTGCTGGACGACACGGAAACAAGGGTGTTATTTCACGAATTTTGCCGGAAGAAGATATGCCATACATGGAGGATGGAACTCCTATCGATGTGATACTGACACCGCTTGGTGTGCCTTCTCGTATGAACTTGGGTCAGATTTTAGAATTGCATTTGGGTCTTGCCGCACATACGCTTGGTTATCAAGCTATCGTTCCACCTTTTATCGGTTCAACTGGTGAAGAAATAAAAGAGGAACTAATAAAAGCTGGAATATCTCCGACAGGTAAAATGAAACTTTTTGACGGACGAACAGGCGAGAGATTTGAACAAGAAATCGCTGTTGGTTACATGTATATATTGAAACTTCACCACATGGTTGAAGATAAAATCCACATGCGATCTATTGGGCCATACTCACTTATCACCCAACAGCCACTTGGCGGAAAAGCTCAAAACGGGGGTCAGAGATTTGGAGAAATGGAAGTTTGGGCATTACTCGGTCATGGAGCAGCGCATACATTGCAGGAAATTTTGACAGTAAAATCAGACGATATTGTTGGTAGATCGAGCGCTTTTGATGCTATTGTCAAAGGATTGCCGATTACACAGCTCAATACTCCAGCATCATTTAACGTTTTGTTAAATAATCTTCGAGGTTTAGCTTTGGATGTTCAAATCAAAAAAGGGTCGAAAGAGGTGCTTAATCAAGGTCGACAATAATTTAATTAAAAAAATACTATGAGAACAAGAACAACAGACTCAAACGATTTTGAAACAATAGCTCTAAAAGTAGCTTCTCCGGAAAGAATAAAAGAGTGGTCATTTGGTGAAGTTACAAAACCAGAGACAATAAACTATCGTACACAACGTTCAGAAAAGAACGGTCTCTTTGACGAGAAAATTTTCGGTCCAGACAAAGACTACGAGTGTTATTGTGGAAAATATCGAGGAATTCGTTACAAAGGAATTGTCTGTGAAAAATGTGGGGTGGAGATAACTCGATCAATAGTTCGTCGTGAAAGAATGGGGCATATTGAGCTCGCAACTGTCGTTTCTCACATCTGGTTTTTGAAATCAATGCCAAGTCGAATCAGTTCGATTTTGGGTATCCCTACTTCAGATATAGAAAAAGTTGTTTACTTTGCTGGTTATATTGTTACAAAAGTTTCTGAAGAGGATAGAGTGAAATACTTGAAAGATTTAGATTCTGAATATAAATCTAAAGTAAAATCTCTACAGGATGAAAAAACAAAAGAAGCAGTTAAAGAAATGCTTCTTAACGCAAAAAGAGAAATAGAATCTATACAAGAAGGTCGAGTTCTCGATGAAGTTGAATATTATAATTTCGGAATGAAATATGGAACGATGTTTGAAGCCGGTATTGGTGCTGAAGCTATCTACAACATATTCAAGAAAATTGATCTAAATAAACTTCTAGTCGAACTTAAAAAAGAATTAGAAAAAGCCGGAAGTCTCGAAATTTCTAAAATCAATAAAAGAATAGGAATTGTTTCAGCGATGATCAGTTCAAATATACGACCAGAATGGATGTTTTTGACACATATTCCTGTTATACCTCCAGCGCTTCGACCGATGGTTCCACTAGACGGTGGTCGCTATGCCACATCCGATGTTAACGATTTGTACAGACGAGTGATAAACAGAAATAATCGATTGAAAAAACTAAAGGAAATTCATGCTCCTGATGTTATTTTGCGAAATGAAAAAAGAATTTTGCAGGAAGCTGTGGATGCTCTTATAGACAACTCTGTTCGCCATGGTTCTGCTTCTAACACAGCAAATCAGTCTCAACGTAGACCACTAAAATCTCTTGCTGATAACCTAAAAGGTAAGCGAGGTATTTTTAGACAGAACCTACTTGGTAAACGAGTAGACTATTCTGGTCGTTCTGTTATTGTTGTCGGTCCTGATTTGCACATTGACCAGTGTGGTTTACCAAAACACATGGCGCTGGAACTTTTCAAGCCGTTTGTTATCTCTCAACTTCTTCAAAAAGAATTGGCTTATAACATCCGAGGAGCTTCAAAGCTTATCGAAGACGGTATAGCAGAAGTTTGGGCTATTTTGGAAGAAGTTATTTCTGGTAAATATGTTTTGTTAAATCGAGCGCCGACTCTACACAGACTTGGTATCCAAGCTTTTCAACCAGTTTTGATTGAGGGAAATGCTATTCAACTTCACCCACTAGTTTGTTCTGCTTTCAACGCCGATTTCGATGGTGACCAGATGGCTGTTCACGTCCCACTTTCTGATGAAGCGCAAATGGAAGCTCGTGAGATCATGGCGTCAGATAAAAATATTCTAAAGCCTGGTTCTGGAGACCCAACAGTTTCTGCAAAACTTCTAGATATTGTTCTAGGTTGTTATTGGATGACAAAAGAAATTTCTGGTGAAAAAGGTGAAGGAAAATTCTTCTCTTCTCCAAACGCTGCCATTACAGCTTATGACTTGGGGGCAGTTTCTTTTCGAGCAAAAATAAAAGTTTTGCCAACAGATAGAGATAAATACAAGCAGTTTAATGGAAAAATATTTGAGACAACAGTTGGAAGACTTTTGTTCAACTCTGTTTTGCCTCAGGATTATCCGTTTATAAACGGTGAAATTGAAAGAAAGAAAATTGCAAATCTTGTCGATGATCTTATTGAAAAATACAGCATTGAAAATATTCCAAAAATCATAGACAAAATAAAAGCTTTCGGATTCAAATACGCTACACATTCTGGTGTGACATGGGGAATTGACGATGTGATTATTCCAGAAGGTAAAAAAGCTATTATTACAAAGTCAAAAGCAGAATCAGATGAGATTATGGGACATTTCAACGCCGGTCTTATTTCAAAAGAAGAAAGATTGCGACAAACCATAGAAGTCTGGCATGGAGCAAAAGCTGATATTGAAAAATTAATTCCTGGTACATTGCCAAAAAATGGTCCCGTTTCTGACATGGTTCTCTCTGGTGCTCGAGGTACGATGAGTAACATCACTCAAATGGCCGGCATGAAAGGTCTTATCACGAATACAGCTGGAGAAACTATAGAATTTCCTATTATTTCTTGTTCAAAAGAGGGACTAACTCCACTTGAATATTTCATAACTACTCACGGTGCACGAAAAGGTTTAACTGACACCGCTCTCAACACTGCTAAGTCTGGATATCTAACACGAAAGATGTTCGTCGTTGCCCAAGATACTATTATTATGGAAGAGGATTGTGGTACAAAAGACGGCGTTATTATAGATAAACACGCAATATCTGGAATTGAAATTCCTATTGCAAAACATATCAAAGGTCGTTTCTTGTCAGCAGATATTGTAGGAAAAGATGGAAAAGTTTTGTTCAAAAAAGGAGATTTACTTTCAAAGAAAGATGCACAGTCGGTTGAGGCTTCAGGTGTAACATCTGTTTCTGTTCGATCACCACTATCATGCAAAACTCTAAACGGTATTTGTGTGAAATGTTACGGCATTGATCTTGGTAAAAACAAAGTAGTCGAGCTTGGTGAAGCGGTAGGAACAGTGGCAGGGCAAGCTATCGGTGAGCCGGGAACACAACTAACTATGAGAACATTCCACGCCGGAGGTACCGCGTCAGTTTCTGGAGACATCGTCTCTGGTTTGCCACGAGTTGAAGAATTGTTTGAAAAACGAAAACCAAAAAATCCTGCCATTGTTGTTTCAGTTTCTGGAACAATATCTGAAATCAAGATTACAGATAAAGAAAAAATGATCTCTATAACTCCTAGTCTAGAAGATAGAACAAAAGCAAAAAATAAAATTGAATATTCAATCTCGCTAAATAGAACGATTTTGGTTAAAGTTGGAGATGAAGTCAAAAAAGGTGACATAATAACTGATGGTTCAGCTGACATAGATGAATTGTTCAAGTATGCGGGCAAAGACAAAACTATTGATTATCTTATTCACGAGATAAACAAACCTTATGAACTTCAAGGAGAAACTGTTTCAAGAAAACATATCGAAACCATTGTCAGACAAATGTTCTCACGAAAAAGAATTAAAAATCCTGGAGATACGAATTTCCTAGAGGGTGATATTGTAGAATCGGCATTTATTTCTGAAGAAAATAGTAGAGTAAAAGCTCTCGGAAAAGAGGAGGCAAAACTAGAGGAAGTGGTTATGGGTATTACCGACGTTTCACTTTCTCGAAAAAGTTTCCTAGCTGCAGCAGCATTCCAACACACAACACGAATGCTTATTTCAAGTGCTATTCGTGGTACAGCTGATCCACTGGCCGGTCTTATGGAAAACGTTATTTTGGGACGACTGATACCGGCTGGTACTGGTTTCAAAGGTAGTAAGAAAGCCAAAATGATTTCTGATATGAGAGAAAATCGACCACAGGTGTACGGGGAACAGTAGAAAGTGTAAAGTATAAAGTTAAAAAGTGAATACAAATGCATTTACTTTATACTTTCAACTTTCAACTTTATAACTTTTTTCTATGTCCTCATCCGTTGATCAAATAAAATCAAAAATAGATATCGTTTCGCTAGTTGGCTCGTACATAAAACTAGAAAAAGCCGGAGCGAACTATAAAGGCAGGTGTCCTTTTCATAACGAGAAGACGCCTAGCTTTTTCGTCTCACCAGATCGTGGAAGTTACTATTGTTTTGGTTGTCACGCAAAAGGAGATATCTTCACGTTTGTTCAGGATTTTGAGAAACTTGATTTTGTTGGTGCATTGAAAATTTTGGCTGATCGGGCCGGAGTGGATCTTGACTCATACAGCAAATCAGAAAAAACAGAGAAACAAAGACTTCATTCTGTTTTAGAACAAGCAGTATTTTTCTATGAGAAAAAATTATCAGAAAACAAACAAGCTCTGGATTATTTGACGTCCAGAGGACTTACCGAAAAAACTATAAAAGAATTCAGAATAGGTTATTCTACTCTAGAATGGAGAGAGCTTTTTGAGTATCTAAACTCAAAAGATGTAAGTATATCTGATATGGAAAAAGTCGGTTTAATTAAACGTAAAGAAGGTGGAACTTCGACCCATTATGATACGTTTCGCGGTCGAATAATGTTCCCGATAAATGATTCTTCTGGAAGAGTCGTTGGTTTTTCTGGAAGAATACTTGTGTCAGATGACCCTTCGACTTACTCAGGGCAAGTAAATGCTCCGAAGTATCTAAATAGTCCAGAAACAGTTTTATTTAATAAATCAGAAATTCTTTTCGGATTAGACAAAGCCAAAAAAGATATCAGATTGAAAGATTATTCAATACTTGTAGAAGGACAAATGGATCTTGTCATGATGCATCAAGCTGGAATTACAAATACTGTAGCTTCGTCCGGCACAGCTTTGACCGAAAATCACCTGGTAAAACTTCAGAGATTTTCAAACAGGATAATAGTTGCCTATGACGGTGATACAGCTGGGTTTAGAGCTTCTGACAGAAGTAGCCAAATAGCTCTAAGGCTTGGTATGGAACTGAAGATTGCTCAAATGCCTGTCGGTAAAGATCCCGCTGATTTGGCAAAAGATAATGTCGATGAGTTAGTCAGGTCTCTAAAAAATTCAAAACACATCATAGATTTTTACACAGATACGCTGATTTCTCAAAATCTTGCTCCACGTGAACTTGGAAGAGAAATTCAAAAACACGTTCTGCCTTATGTTGCAGAAATCCCCAGTTCAATAGAACAATCGCATTTTATAAAGATTATTGCTCAAAAAGCTTTTATAAAAGAAGAAGCTCTGTGGGATGATTTGAAAAAACTTGGGACAAAAAGTACAAAATTTGACTCAAAAGCAGAAACTAGCTCACCAATCTTAAAAAAAGTTGATACTATAGAAAAAAGGGTTATAGGTATCATTTTCTGGCAAAAGGCAAATAAAACACCTATCTCAGGTGTAGATATGGTTGAGTTTGAGGGGAAAGTAAGGCAGGTTCTGGGTTCTAGGACAGATGACCTCTTGGCATTTTTTGAGAAGGAAAAAGAATCTCTGTTATTTGAGATAGAAGCATACTATAATAACAAAACTAATGTAAAAGAAGATTGGGCAGAGCTCTTGGTTCGGCTCGAGGAGGAGCATTTGAAAAAAGAATTTTCCGAAGCAATGGTTAATCTACAAAAAGCAGAGCAGACGAAAAATAGCGGAGATGTTCTAAAATATTTAGAAATGTGTCAGGATATTTCAAAAAAACTGAACGCAATCAAAAATATTTATGAATCCCGTTAGAAGTTTCAGTCCAAGTTTCAATACGGGAATATGTGATTAATAATTTAATTTCTGTACCATAGTAGAGAGAATTTACTGGTACTTCTAACGGGATGAAAAAAAGTAAATCAAAATCAAAAAAGAATAAGCTCAAATCACGAAAGTCCGCCAAAAAAGCGACAAAAAAGGTGAAAAGAGCTACAAAAAAAGCTAAAAAGGCAAAAATAAAAGTGCCTAAACTGCGTCACAAAAAGAAAGGAAAAACTTTTTACGCGGGTTCATCTGGGGGTAAATCATCAAAGCAGATAAAGCCAACCAAAAAACATGATAGACAGCAAGAAGGTATGGCAAAACTTCTAGCCAAAGGAAAAGAGCGTGGTTATGTTACATACGATGAGATCTTAAAAGAGTTTCCAAATGTCGAAGAAGATATTTTATTTTTGGATGAACTTTACGAAAAACTTGGAACTGGAGGTATTGACGTGCTCGAGGGTGGAGGATTACTAGAGACTCCATCCGCAGAAGACTTGGTCGGTAAAAAATATACATATGGACGAGCAAGTGAGTCATCATACGACTCAATCCAGATGTATTTGAAAGAAATCGGTCAATATCAACTCATTTCCGGAAGTATGGAAAAGGAACTGGCCCGTCGTATTCAAGCCGGAGATATTGAAGCCAAAAATCTTTTGGCGCGAGCAAACTTGCGTTTGGTTGTTTCAATTGCTAAAAAGTATGCAAATCGCAGTGCCGACTTAACACTCCTTGATCTTATCCAGGAAGGAAACCTTGGTCTTTTCAAAGCGGTAGATAAATTTGACTGGACTAAAGGATATAAGTTTTCAACCTACGCAACATGGTGGATTCGTCAAGCTATCACTCGCGCACTGGCTGACCAATCACGTACTATTCGTGTGCCTGTGCATATGGTAGAAACTATCGCTAAATATAAGCAGGTTGTCAGACGACTTTCACAAGATCTTGGTCGTGATCCACTACCAGAAGAAATTGCTACAGAAATGAATCTAACCGTTGATAAAATCTATACAATCGAAAAAATAGATCAAAGCACTCTGTCTTTAGAAAGTCCAATAGGTGAAGAAGACGATGGTAAAAGTAAACTTGGTGACTTTTTGGCAGATGACAAAATTCTTTCACCAGAGCAAGAAGCATCACGACGAATTATTTCAGATCAGGTAAAAGAAATATTAAATGACTTACCAGAAAAAGAAAGAAAAATTCTAGAGCTAAGGCACGGTTTGGTTGACGGGGTAACACATACACTAGAAGAAGTGGGTAAGGAATTCGGTGTGACTCGAGAGAGAATTAGACAGATTGAGGCCAAGGCGCATGAAAAAATCAGACAGCATGACAAGATCAACAGGTTGCGTAATTATTTGTAAATAAACTTCCAAATTTGGTAAATTTCTCGTTTCTTACAGAAACTGTACACCTTTCGCATTCTGAATAAATAATGCTCAAGGTCTTGCGAAGCTTCGCTTCTCACCCAAATGCAAAATACTCATCACTTTAGCACTAACTAAGGCTTTTCGTCTTTTGCATTTCTCCCGTCGAAATTCCCTCAAATTTGAAAGTTTGTGGTTGTGTATTTTGTGGAAATTTTGGCTAAAAATCCTCCCAGAGTGGTGGATTAGTTTTCCACTGTTTTAAATTTTTCAAAAAATTTCTGTGTTACAATTATTTCAGAATTGAGAGGTCTTAGATGATGCATCGCATGTGGACTTCTGAAACGGATACCAGCAAGTGCTACTCTTGTGGTAGCGGAAATGTTGGTCTCAGGAAGGAAGGAGACTACTATTTCTGTTACGGTTGTCAGAATCTTCTTTGGGAGGTTCCGACCAACGTTGGACAGAAATCCGTTCAACTCTCTAGAGTTCCAGCTTCCGTTCTTCGTAGTCTTGCTTAACCGGAGGTCATCGATATGAAAAAATCAAAAACAGGGTAGATCCCTGTTCATCTAGGCAACGTCATTCGTTCATACCGGCCAAGGAGGGGGGGACCTCACCTTGGCCGGTTTTTTTATTACTCTAAAATCCGTGGTATTCTATGAACATGTCTTCAGATTTAACCTTTGACCAGCGCTATAAAAATCTCAATAAAGAGCAAAAATTGGCAGTAGATACCATAGAAGGCCCTGTTATGGTTATTGCTGGTCCCGGGACTGGCAAGACCACGATACTTACTTTACGTATCGCAGAGATTTTAAGAAAAACTCAAACACCGCCAAATGGTATTTTAGCAATAACCTATACAAACGCTGGAGTAAAAGCTATGCGAGATAAATTGCGTGAGATAATCGGCAATCGAGCTCACGATGTTTGCATTTATACATTTCACTCTTTTGCATCGGCGATGATTTCAGAATATCCAGATCACTTTTTTAGCCAGAGTCACTTACGTCAGATGACAGATGTTGAACAGGAGTCTATCGTTCGTAGTATTATTTCTGAGTCAGAGTTTGCCCCACTCAGACCACTTGGTCGTCCAGATGCCTACGTCAGCTCTATTGTCAGAGCGATTAGTGATTCAAAAAAAGATGCTCTCACTCCGGATTTGGTAGAAAAGCATGTTTTGACTGAAATAAAAAAAGTTAAATCAGATGAGGAAAATATTTCTACTCGTGGTGCGACAAAGGGTAAGCTGAAAGCTGAAGCGCTTGATAGACTTGAAAAACTGGACAAGACGATCCTTCTTTCAAAGGTATATAAAAAATACGAAGAAGTTAAACAAAAATCTAAACTACGGGATTATGATGATTTGATTATTGAGCTTTTGGTTGCATTAAGAGTCGACGAACTTTTCCTACGTCTCATTCAAGAAAGATTTCTGTATATTTTAGTCGATGAACATCAGGACACAAACGATGCACAGAACTTTATTGTTGGCCTTATTGCTGAATTTTTTGAAACTCCGAATGTTTTTATAGTTGGCGATGATAAACAAGCTATATATCGTTTTCAAGGTGCTTCGGTTGAAAATTTCCTACGCTTAAGAAAACTCTGGCCAGATATGAAAGTAATATCTCTAGATAAAAACTATCGCTCACACCAAAGTATTTTGGATGCTACTTTTGCAATGATTGAAAATAATTATGGGAAAAATGAACACGCAGATCTTCGTAAGGAATTGCTCTCTGGCAATGAAAACAAAAAACGTCCGTTGGACTTAATATCTACTGAAAATAGTTTAGCCATGGAACAATACATGATTTCAGAAATACAAAAAATAATTAAAAAAGAGCCAAATGCAACCATAGCCCTTATTACAAGAAGAAATCGTGAGTTAGAAAGAGTTTTAAGACTTCTAGAATCATATGAAATACCGGTTTCTTCTGAGAGAAGTGTTGATATTTTTCATCATCCAGTTGGTAGTATTTTTTTTGATTTAATAGAATATTTAGTTGATCAGACGAGGGTAGACGCACTTTCTCGAACAGTTGCTCTCGGTATGTGGGGGCTTTCTTACAAGCAATCTTTAGAAGTAGTTCACTCTCTTAGAACAAAAAGCACAGATATCGCAAGTTATTTACCAGAACTTATCAAGATAAGAAAAACCATGCTTTCAGATGGTGCGGTTTCTGCTGTTGTTTCAGTTGCCGAAGATAGTGGTTTCACTGCTCTGGTTTCTCGAGATCCCGCTTACGTTCACGTCTGGCGAGGTATCGTTACACTATGTGAGTCAATAAGCAGAGACGGTGGTATAGAAAGTCCCTTGGAACTTTTTAGGGCGCTCCTGACATACCGCGAATCTGCCGAATTAAAGCCAGTCAAAGTCTCTGTTGGCGCTCCAGATCTTTCGATAAAAGTTATGACAGCTCATGGTTCAAAAGGTCTAGAATTTGATTATGTTTTTGTGCCATACGCAACGGAGGAAGCCTGGGTTGGTAGAGCGTGGGGGTCTTCGTTTGCTTTGCCTGAGAAAAATTCAAGCAATCACGATATCCGAGATACTCGAAGACTTTTCTACGTTGCTCTAACTCGGGCAAGAAAACATGTCACTATTCTCTATCAAGACGAAGAATCTGATGGTAAAACTATGACACCACTTCGTTTTATAAGTGAACTAGAAGCTAAGTCTGTAAAACTAAAGAGGCTACCGAGGTCTCTGTTTGTCTTAGAACCACAATCTAAAAAGATATTTGCAGTCGATGAATACAGTGAGCTCATGACAAATCAGACTAAAAAAGTCTTGCTTGAAAGTGGTCTCTCTGTTACTGCTCTCAATCACTTTTTAGAATGTCCAAACAAGTTTTTATATGAAAGTATTTTGAAATTACCACAAGCGCCAAATATTTCAGCTGAAAAAGGTATTGCAATGCACACAGCCATATCTAAAATTTGGAATACAAAAGATCGAAATAAGAAAAAAATTGAAGAGATTATTATAGATATAACGAAAGAAAATATAGACGGGTCACTCCTCTCTCTAGGTGACAAAGAAGCTCTAAAGAAAGAATTATCCATTGACGCTCCAGTTGTAGCTAAAGCACTGGAGTCACATTTTGTTTTTTCTGGCAAAGTTTCCTCCGAGAGTTGGGTAGAAACTCCTTTTGACACGACATCTGAAAACAAAACAGTCACAGTACCAATTCACGGGAAATTGGATGTTGTTTTAGATTCAGGGGATACTCTTTCGGTTTTTGATTATAAAACCAAACAGGGGATGACGGCCTCGGCTATAAAGAAAAATGATAACGGTAACTATTTTCGTCAGTTAGTTTTCTACAGAATTCTTTTGCAGAACAACTCGAAAGGATTTAATAAAAAAATAGACACTTCTCTAGTTTTTGTCTCTCCAGATGATGCGGGGAGATGTCCAGTAATAACAATGCCTGTTCTAGATGAAGACATCAAAAAAGTGAAAGAAGAAATTGAAGATCTTATACAGACTGTTTGGAGTGGAAATCTTGCAGGAAAATACTGCACCGATCCATCCTGTAAGTACTGTGGTTACCGAAGATTACTGAAGTAAAGCGTCCAGTGTCGCTTTTAGTGCATCATAAGGTTGCGCACCTTGAACGACAGTTTGAGTTCCATCTTTTGAAACAATGATTGAGTTTGGCGTACCTCTTCCACCAGCTTTGACGGCATCATCATAATCCGCCTGAACTTTGGCAGCGTATTTTCCACTTGATAAACAAGTATTAAATTTAGCAACATCAAGACCAACAGTTTTAGCAATGACTGGCAACTGTGATGGATCAAGAGTGTTGTTTGATGTTGTCACTTGGTAGATAGTATTTGTATATTCCCAAAATTTAGCTGGTCCGCCGAGTTCGTTTGCACACTCAAGTGCTTCAGCTTCTTTTGGTGCTTTTGAATGTAGAGAGACGATAGGGAAATGTCTGTAAACCCAAGCAACTTTTCCATCTTTACCGTATTCAGCCATTACTCTTTGTAGTGTTGCGTGGAACTGTTTGCAGAAAGGACATTCTGTATCAGAGTATTCAACTATTATTAAATCAGCATTTGGATTTCCTAATATGTGATCGTCAGCCGAGATAGGTCTCATGCTAGTAGTTGTCGGCTGAACTGCCTGCAGAGCTGTTTTTGTCGGCGTTTTTCCACTTGAGTAATAAACTGCTCCGGCAATAAGTATTCCAGCAACTACTATAGATATTGGTACAGATAGTTTTTCCATATTCATGTGTTAAGATTGTACTATATGTCTCATCTAGTAGCAATAATTCTCGGTTTTGTTGAAGGAGCGACTGAATTCATCCCAGTCTCATCCTCTGGGCATCTCATAATTGTCAGGCAAATTCTCGGGGAAAACAATTCTCTCGGTCTTGCCTTTGACGCAGTTATACAAATGGCCACAACTTTAGCACTAGTCGTTTATTTTTGGAAAGATATCTGGCGTTTAGTTGAGACAGCATACTCATGGATCGTTGGTAAAAACATTGAACAGAAAAATAAGACACTTTTACTTTCAGTTATTTTGGGAACAATTCCTGCAGTTATTTTCGGATTACTTTTGGAGAGTAAAATGGAGACGATTTTCAGAAATGTTCATTTAGTCGCGCTAACTTTAATATTAGGCAGTCTCTTGATTTGGCTTGCTCAAAGATTTGCTAAAGAAAATAAAGTCTTGTCGCTCGGTAGGGGAGTTGTTGTTGGATTTTTCCAATGTTTAGCTCTGGTTCCGGGAGTTTCCCGTTCTGGAGCAACTATTTCCGGTGGACTTTTGGCTGGACTAACTAAAGACGAAGCTGTCAGGTTTAGTTTTATACTTTCAATACCAATCCTCCTCGGTTCTGGTTTGAAAAAACTGCTAGAAGTTCGTGGTGATTTACTCGGAAACAGTTTTGGTTCGTCACTGCTACTTGGTTCCGTCGTGGCATTTCTCACTGGTCTATTTGCTATCAATTTCCTCATAAAATACCTCAAAACTCACAATCTGAACGTTTTTATATGGTACAGAATAGCCTTAGCTATAGGCCTTTTTCTCACATTTTAGGATTTTGGTTGTAAAAAGTCCTTGACATTAGATTTTATTTATGCTACTCTTGTGGAAGGAAGTGGGTAGCTTTACCCATACTTAGCAACTTGGCAGTTTAAACGTGAGGGTAGAAAAATGAGCACATCAGAAGCGAAGCCCGTCGTGGACATCGACTCGATCATCGAGGATGTCACCGTTCTCAGCAACTTCATGAAAGCGACGAAGAACTTCGTCGTCGCGTACGAGTTCGTCGAGGCGCGCAATCTCATGAAGAAGCAGCTCCTTTGCAGACAAGATGATGCTGCGACGGAGACAGGCATGGGGCTTTTGACCTCAGGTCGCCGTCGGCTCGAGGGGTTCCTTCGCTACTCGTCCACAAAGAGGATGGGGCGTGGTGATGAAGTCATCCAGTCCCACTTCGAGCGTGAGATCGACGGGCGGGAGCAGGTGTGGTACTACGACGGTGAGATCATCGCCGATCTGCGTCTGCTTCTGAAGGCTCAAGCCGATCTCATCCAGGAGGATTCAACCCGCGACTTCAACAAGCGCATCGAGGGCCACAACGGGTTGGTCAAGGCGCTGGAGGAAGCCGACAATAAGCAGGGACAGCGTGACGGAGTCCGTCTGAACCAGCTCGAGCAGGCACGTCAACACACCGACGCTGACAAGCGAGTGACAAAGCTTCAAAAGAGCTGGGCACCCGAAGTTTGCACCCGCATCGGCAAGATGGACGCAATTCGTCAGGCGACGAAGTTGCGGGTCAGGAGACTCGAGCAGGCGTTCGCCTGAAGAATCTTCCGACGATACACAACGGTTGGTTTGGGTTAACACCCAGACCAGCCGTTTTTTCATATTCAAAATGGTGCTTGACAGAAAAATGTGGGTATGCTAGGATGGTAGGTAGAGATTTGGCATTGGGCCAAATCCAGAAGGGAGAAACCTCATGCGTTTCCACTCTCCGCCTCAGGGCGGACGGTTCGGCCAGATGGCCACTCATTGCTTCATCGCGACCACCTCGGCGGCCCGCTAGCGCCTCACGTCCGGCGCCGGCACTTCCCCAGGGAGAGAACTTTTCTCCCTGGGCTTTTTTTTATAAAAAAATTTAGATTGCACAAAATCTCTTACTCGTCACAACTTTTTCTAGTAACAGAATAATTTTCTGCTGAAAATTTTCTTTCTGCTCACCTTTTCACAGGTTCCGCAGATACTATAAAAAGTTATGATTCGACGAAATTTTGTTTAGTGGTAAATATAATGACTTTACAGCTGACAAAATCTCGTTGACTAATGTCTTGAGAAGGGCCCAGAGAGCGCGACGGCGCGATCTCGAGGAATTTTCTAGCAAGAAAATATCCGTGCCCTTTGAGAGATATTAGGAGAAAGAGATTTTGTTGTTCTAGAAAAGCGACTGTGTCCTAACTTCCGCCACCGGTTCCCAGTGTTTTGTTTCTAGCTTTATTTCTTTTGTAAATGGTCCTTCTTTGAACATTAGACGTTTGTTTTTCATAGCAAATTCGTAAACATCTTTTGTTATTTTTACGTCATCTAAACAGTATTTGCGTATTTTTTCTATTTCTCCTTTTCTCCACCAAGCCACGGCTTCTAGTCCGTCACCAATTTTATTTATACCAAATGTTCCCTCGGCTATTTTGTCGAGCTTGAGCCATCGTCCTGAAGTGTTTTTTATTTCTTTGAAAATGTCTAGTGATCTGATTTTTGTGACATCTCCCAGACCTGCTTTTTTGTAATATTTATTCAAGAGTGGTATATCAAAATATTCGCCGTTAAAGGTAATAATCATTTCGGCTTTTTGGAAAAATGGCCACATTTTGTCGAATTCTTCTTGAATAAAACTGTGATATTTATCTGTCTCGTAGTCATAGACACCAATAACAGAAATATCTAAATCAGCCGGATTGTTTGACCCGACATCTTGGAAAATGTTTCTGGTTTCAATATCAAAAACTATTTTTCGCATCCCTGTAGTAGAAAATGACATTGCTCAAAGAGCACTACATCAATTTTATTTAAATAAGTTGTTAATATCATGTCATTTTCACTACAGGGTATACGGTCCGAGTTTATGAGTTTCAAGAAAATCGCGGATAGTGACATCTCCCATACCAAAACCTACAGTAGGAACTGGTTCTACGCCGAAAATCTCGAGTAAATTGTCATATCGTCCACCACCAAAAAGCGAGCGGTTGTTTTCTGGGCTTGTGTCAAAAACTTCGAAAATCATGCCTGTGTAATAGTCAAAACCACGAACAATACTAGCATCGATTTCAATATTTTTTATACCGGCGGATTTATATTTCTCCAAATTAAATCCAAAATCCTTAGCTGGGGGTGGCGCATCAAGCTTTTTAAGTTCAGAAGAAAATTCATCGTCAGATATTTTATCCATTTTGTCATATAATTTTATAACTTTGGGAATATTTTCATTACTGACTCCTTGCATTTGTAAGTAAGTATTAAGAATTTTTCTATCACTTATCTTAATTGTGAAATCTTCATCTTTTGCTCCAAAAGCTTTCATAACATCATACGCAATTTTAACTATTTCTACTTCGCCATCCAATCCGGCAAAATTATCTGTTGCCATCAAGTCGCAGTTCAGTTGCCAGTGTTCTCGCTTGCGACCACGTTGGGGCTTTTCATAACGGAAAACATTTGGAATAGAAAACCAACGCACAGGAAATTTCAGTGATTTGCGTCGAGCAGCGATCATCCGGGCTAGTGTCGGCGTCATTTCTGGTCGTAGAGCAACTTCTCGATCTCCACGATCAGTAAATGTAAACATTTGTTCGTTTACGATTTCATCACTGGTTTTAGTTTTGTAGAGTTCTGCTGGCTCAAGGATAGAAGCACTGTATTCCTGGTATCCGAAGCTTTCCGCTACTTTTTTCCAAGTCTCAAATATGTAATTCTGGATAGCCATGTCCTCTGGATAGAAGTCACGCACACCCTTATAAGGTTCTGTTGATAATTTTGATTTATCACTCATATTGCTATAGTGTAACAGAATATATGGAAAAAAATAGTGGTGTAATCATGGTATACAAAAAACTTGGTGAAACTCCATATCAGGCTATTTTAAGATGGAAATATGAAAATCCGGAATATAAAGATACTATCATGACATATGCTGGACGTTTGGATCCTATGGCAGAAGGACTTCTTCTTGTTCTCTCTGGTGATGAAATACTAAATAAGGAAAAGTACCTTGATCTGCAAAAAACATACGAATTCGAAATATTGTGGGGTTTTGAGACGGATACGCTTGATGTGCTGGGAAAAGTTGAAAGTTATAAAGTTTGTAAAGTTCATAAAGTGGAAGACATTGAAAAAGAATTAAAAAAATTAATTGGGAAGTTTGTGCAAAAATATCCAGCGTATTCTTCAAAACCAGTTTTGGGTAAGTCTTTGTTTCAGTGGGCGAGGGAAGGGAAAATAGGAGAAATTGAAATTCCAAGTCACGAGGTTGAGATTTATAAGGCAAAATTTATTTCTGAAAAGTCTGTTTCCAGCTCTGAATTATTGAAAGAAATTATTTCAAAAATATCTCTAGTTTCTGGAGATTTTCGCCAAAATGAAATAATAGAGAATTGGCGAGAGGTGATGTCAAAGGGCACCTTTGACATGTTCATAATTCACAGAATTTCTATGACAGTTTCAAGTGGGTTTTATGTCCGCCAGTTTGTTTCTGATCTTGCTGAAAGCCTTGGAACTTCAGCTGTCACTTTTCATATAAAAAGAACTAGGGTTGGAGAATATGATGTCAAAGAGACACTTTGACATCAGTTGCAAAATTTCTCCTAGAATGATTAGATTATAAATGGAAGCAGAGCTTAGAACTACTTGGGTAATTCTTCTCTCGGAGGTTAGGTTTGCCAACACCAAACAGACACATTGCCTTGAAATCTCTTGCCACCCTCGTGACCAATCAACTTGAGGTTCTGGTGTATCAAAAAAAGATACACGATCTCCACTTACAATTTGGTAAGTCTGCGTTTAACTTAATGCAGAGTGGTCAGGCACACCGGGTGAAACCAGAGGTTTTGAAAAAAGCGATCGGTTCTCTCGGTTTTCGAAGAGAAGATCGAGCTGCAATAAACGATCTCTTGGGCAGTGTTTATTCCAGGCGACATCGGCAGTTGCCACGGAAGTGTCGAAGTCACGGACGTTTCGACTCGCGCAGTTTCGGCAGAAGTTAAGTTCTTCGTGCAGTAAAAAATCTTGGTAGCGACTTCTCATCGCTACCAAGGTTTTCTTTTTTCTGAAAAAAAATTTGCAAAAAAATTTTAAAAATGTTTTTATTATATATGGAATTGTTTTTGCTGGAAACAAAGGGGGGTGGGTGAAAATGGTAACGTTGACGGAAGGGGAAGCTAAGAAACAGCTTTCTTTCATTGCTCTTCGCTATCGAACTTGGGCGAGAATCAACAATCGAGAACATCATGCCACAGTGGCTGGTGTTTCTCTGGAGACTATTCATCACGTCAGGGAAGGTGTTGGCAAGAAGCCATCACGCGCGGAAGTCGAAAGGACTTTCGAGGTTTTGAATCTCCAAGGAGTCGGTCTGAAAGAGTTTGTGGACGATCTCATCACCCTGGTTTTCGGACCTCCTCCAACTGAAGGTGCCTATCAGGTCGTAGGGGAACAGGACGTTTCCAGCCCGTAGAAGTTTGAAAGCCTTGGTGGTCAGGTCCCGACCACCAAGGCTTTCTTTTATTTTATAGAAGTTTATTTTTTTATAATCTTCTTTCGCAAGCGAACTGATTTTGGAGTTATTTCTATGAATTCGTCACCAGACATTATTTCCATAGCTTTTTCTATATCAAGTTTTACTGTTGCGGCAAGGTAAACGCTATCGTCTGAACCAGATGCTCGCATGTTTGTCAGTTGTTTTCCTTTTGTTGGATTTACAGATAAGTCATCGCCTTTTGAAACATTGCCGATAACCATACCTTCGTAAACTTCAGTTCCTGGGTCAATATACAAAGTTCCTCTCTGTTGTAAGTTGTCTAGTGCAAAGGCCAGAGCTTTACCCCTCTCCATTGACACCATTGATCCGTATTTTGTTCTTTTTATTTCGCCAACGTATTCTCTAAATTCTACAAATCGTGACGACAAGATTCCTTGACCTTTTGTGTCTACCATAAATGCACCTCTGTAACCCAACAGTCCGCGAGTTGGTATTTCAAATGTCAGTCTCTGTGTACCGTGACCTTGTTTTACGTTCATCAGTAAGCCCTTGCGCTCTGTCAGTTTGGAAATAACAGAACTTGCCATTGCATCAGGCACATCAACAATAGTTTCCTCAAACGGTTCCATTTTGACATCATTTACTTCTTTTATAATAACTTGTGGTTGAGAAACTTGTAATTCATATCCTTCGCGTCGCATATTTTCACAGAGGATTGCAATGTGTAACTCTCCTCTGCCATAGACTGTGTAGCCTTCAATATTTTTTGCTTGCCCCGTAGTGAGCTCTGCTCCACTACTGGGGTTCCAATCAACTTTCAATCCGACGTTTATTTCCAGCTCTTTCTCTAGTCGTTCACGGATTTGTCTTCCGGTCACAAATTTTCCTTCACGTCCTGCAAACGGCGAGTCGTTAACTAAAAAGTTTAGTGAAATTGTCGGCTCGTCAATGTTTATCGACGGCAAAAGCACAGCATTTTCGTCTTTGCAAATCGTGTCACCGATGTAGACAGTTGGAAGTCCAGCGATCATAACAATATCCCCAGCGGTTGCCTCCTGTGTTTCCACTCGCTTTACTCCTTCAAAAGAGAACATTTTTGTCAGTTTTCCTGTAACTGTTTTTATTGCTCCTTCCCTTTGGTCAGGACTTACGGCATGACTTTTTACAAACACAATGTCGCCATTTTTTATTGTACCTTCGTACACTCGACAAACAGCTAGGCGTCCAAGAAAGTTGTCGTAGGCCAGGTTAAAAGATTGGAGTCGAGCTGGCAAGTTTTTGTCTCCACTTGCTGGAGGTACTTCTTTCAAAATAGTTTCAAGAAGGGGAGTGAGATCTTTTGATTCATCTGTCAATTTCATTTTTGCTACTCCTTCTCGGCCGATAGCGAAAACTGTTGTGAAATCGAGCTGACTATCATTTGCTCCGAGTTCGAGAAAAAGTTCCAAAACCATTTCGTGAACTTCGTCTGGTCGAGCAGCCGGTTTGTCTATTTTGTTTATAATAACAATTGGTTTCAATCCTAATTCAAGAGATTTTTTCAAAACAAAACGTGTTTGAGGCATCGGACCTTCCTGTGCGTCAACCAAAAGGAGGACAGTGTCAATCGATCGTAGAACGCGTTCTACCTCGGAGCCGAAATCAGAGTGGCCGGGAGTATCAACGATATTTATTTTTGTCACTTCTCGGCCAGATTCCTTGGATGGGTAATAAACGGAAGTATTTTTGGCGTATATAGTAATACCGCGCTCCTGTTCAAGGGCGTTTGAGTCCATAGTAGCGCCTTCTTCGGTTGTCATGCCCGTCTGCTTCATTAGGGCGTCTGTCAGGGTTGTTTTACCGTGGTCGACGTGGGCTATTATTGCTATATTGCGAATTTCCATAATATTAAACTTCCAAATTTGGCGAATTTCTGCGTTGGAAAGCCAAATGTTCTCATCACCGTATTTCAAATACGGCTCCTCGTCCATTTATCTTTCCGCCTTGAACTTCATCCAAATTATGAAAGTTTTTTTAATTACTTTCATATTTAGCTTGTTTTCAAAGCATTCAAAAATCCGCCTTGGCGGAATAGCCTTAATTAAAGCATAAAAAGACTATTTTAGTCAAACAAAACGGCTAATTCCCAGTTAAGGGGACTAGCCGTATGGCGGTTTGATGATTTTTCCAGATCATTTTGTCGGTGAACCAACAAGGATGGTGACATCTGCGGAAGCGACATCCCCAAGGTCGTTTTTACAGACCAAATAGTAAATACGATTAGAGGTCAGGTTTCCAACAGGTATGTAACCATGAGTGTCCCAGTTTCCGCTAGCGGGGGTTTTGGGGCAAATAGTGGCATTGGTGGCAGACCAAGTAACATTTGCCACACCTCTGTAGCTAACTGGGCAAGAGTCCTTCTGCCCGTTGCACAAGAGTGTTACTTCTGGCTTGCCAATTATAAGGTTCACGGTTTCTGGTGCTGTTGGAGTTCTTTGTATGCAACCCCAGCAAACCACGACGAGGATCAAAACTAGAGTCTTTTTCATCTCACACCTCTTTTGCTGGAGTTTTTGTCAAAATACCAAAGAGCAAACTTATCTAAATATTACAAATTTTTCTCTGTTATGTCAAACGCTCAACAAAAACAGCGAATTTATTCCTTGCTAAAAGTCTAAAAAATTGGGAATATATTAAGATGTTCATTTCTCCATCGGAAACTTTGGCTATTTTAGAACATTATAGATATTTTTTAATTTTTCCGATAGCTATAGTGGAAGGCCCGATCATAATAATCATTTCTGGTTTTTTAGTTAGTTTAAAGTATTTAAATGGTCCGACTGCTTTTGTAGTTTTGACCGTTGCAGATGTCATTGGGGATTGTCTTTATTACACTATCGGCAAATTTTGGCGAAAATGGATTTGGATAAAAAAATACGCAAGTTTTGTTGGTTACGACGAAAAAAGTGAAGAATTTTTAGAAGAACATTTTAGAAATCACAAAGCCAAAACTTTTCTCCTTGCCAAAGTATCACATGGTATAGGGGGAGCAGTTCAAATTTCAGCCGGAATAGCTAGAGTTAGCTTCCCACAATTTCTTTTTTATAGTTTTATAGGCACTGTTCCAAAAGTTATAATACTTTTGTTTATTGGTTACTATGCAGGCAGTTCGTATGTAAAAATCGATGGTCTTTTTGACCATATTGCCTTCATTACTATTAGCTTGGTTGTATTTATCGTTCTTTTGTATGTAGTGATAAACAAGTATGCCAAAAAATTCTTTACTAAGCAGTAGATTTTTTGTTATAATTTAGCCATGGATTTACCACCTATTGAAGTACCAGGTTTCCATAACGTTTCTCTATCTTTGTTCATAAATACTCCAGTTCTTTTGCTTATTCTTCTGGTTTTTTTTATTTTTTATATTATCGTTTCGTCAGTTTTAATATATCACTGGTCCGCCTATGGCATGAAAAATCACGGTATTTTAGTAGGCAAAACACTTTTTATTTTGGTTTCCATTTTTTTATTTTGTGTGTCATTTTTAGCCATAAGTTATTTTTAAACCATGTCATACGATATTTTAAATCTTGATCCAGACGAGCAAGTAATAATAGAGGTTCGCAAACACTGGATAGTTTTCGCTAGCAGTGCCGTTGCTCTTTTATTTTCGGCTTTTCTGCCTTTTATTATATTTACTCTTTTTAAAATGTTTGTACCGGGCATGCTCGAAATAAATCTACCTGGCAATGTTCCTGCTCTGTTTTTGTTTTTCTATTGCATATGGTTGTTGGCATTATGGCTTTCATTTTTTGTAAATTGGACGAAGTATTATCTGGATGTCTGGTATGTTACTGGAAAACGCATTATCGCTGTTGAACAGAGAAATATTTTTGACAGAGGTATTTCCAACCTACGTTTTGACAAAATACAGGATGTAACAATAGATGTCCGTGGATTTCTACCAACACTTCTGAACTTCGGTGATATAAAAGTTCAGACGGCGGGTGAGGATAATGTAGACTTTTATATGACTTCAGTCGGTAATCCAGAGAAAGTTCGAAGGGTTATATTCAGTCAACACAACGAAATAGGCGATAAATGGATAAAGGGCCCACCAAGAGCATTTTAGCTACACCAAAATATACACAGATAGGGTTTTAATATCTTTTTATATATTGTATAATAATGGTCGTGAGAATTATTAGTCTTTAATAGAAAATAAGTTCATTTATGAAATCATTACACACAATCAGTTTTATTCTACTCATAATCGGTGGTCTAAACTGGGGACTTGTAGCTTTTGGGATTAACCTAGTTGATAAGTTGGGTTCATCGATAGCTATGATCGTTTACGTTCTAGTAGGACTTTCTGCTATCTATGAAGCTTTGACACACAAGAGCCGATGCAAAAACTGTGAGGCAAAAGCAGGGATGTCAATGTAGTTTTATTTTAGTTTGTCTTTGTAAGAAAGCCCATCGGGGCTTTTTTACTTTGCAAAATCCTCTAGTTTTATTCCACTATGGTGAGCAGTGTATAAGACTCTTCCATTTTTAACTACGATTATTTGAGGGGATTCGTGTTTTATTTGAAACCACTCTTCTATTCTGTTGGAGAGAACTCTTTGAGTCTGGACTGTTACTCTATAAATAGGCAGTGTTAATTTTTTTTGGTCCATAATTTTTTCCAACTCGAGAGAAAGTCTAGTGCTACTGTTGCATTCTCTGGAATATTTGAAAATAATCACGGGATTTTTCTCTGACTTCTCCAGTATTTCCGAAAGATGTGTAGTCTCAAGAAATTTGTTCATCTATCAATAATAACAAAAATCCCCATTGTCTGGGGATTTTTGTTCCGTATATCAAACAGAGCTATTTTAATGGGGGGAGTAGAACTTCGCTTATTAGATAAACTATACCGTTTGTAGCCTTGTATGATCCAACCACTTTAGAACTATTTACCATGAGAGTCTTTGTCGGATTTTTTGCGTCTAGATTTAGGATATCTCTAGAAAGTGAAGTTATGGTTCCAAAAGCCACACTTCCATCTACCACTCTATTAGGAACAACGTGATACTCCACTAGTCTTTTTTGTTCAGTTGCACTCAAGCCAGAAACAGTCCCTGCTTTTAGATGTCCAAAAGAAGAGTCGATTGGAACGAAAACTGTATAAGGTCCAGTTCCACTGATTTCATTGTTTACACCTGTCTTATTCAAATATGATTCAAATATTGAGGCGTTAGCTATTCCAGCTATTATGCCGTTAACAGAAGAATCAACTTTTTTAGTAGATACTTTTGTTGTTTTTTGAGAGGAGAGATACTGGTTTGCTATTATCGAATCATTTTCTTTGGAGGCTACCCACATGAGACCAAGAGTAATAATGACAATAAATGCTACCCAAGCTACGAGCGATTCAAAATGCTTATTTTTGTGAAGGTTCTTCATGAACAAATATTATTTTAATAATAAACGGGATTAAATAACGTATGCTCAAAGAACAACCAAAAATCAAAGAGCTTAAATTATTTATAAAGTATTAATAGAATTATACAACACACCCAGGATATTTCAATAAGATTTACTAGATACCTGTGGATTACTTAGATTTTGTAAAATTAGTTTAGATTGTCTGTGTTAATAACTATTGCTCTATAGTTCAGAAACCAGCCGCCAGTCCATAACTTATCTAGATCCTCGTATTTTATAGTTGAATTTCCTATAGGTAGATTTGGATTTGTCGAATTTAGTCCAAAAGATGAATCATATATATAGAAAATTTTTTTCTCATCGTCATACCCACCTATGGCTATCCAGTGTAGCGGTTTTTTTCTTATCAAAATAGACGGTGGTTTTCTCTTTATTGTCACTTCGTTTTTAATCCAGTTAGCTCTTTCAGAAACAGAAAATTTGCTCAAATCTACCTGAACACTATCCATCCCTCGAAATTTAAATATGGCCATCATATCTCTTGGTAGAACAGGGCGAAAAATGTCAAACCACAAAGGCCCTCTGATTATTTCATTGGCTGGTTTAGGATGGAGTCCTATGGCTCTAGCTATCCACTCTGCAGTATAATAACCACATCTAATACGTGACTGGTGGGTCACTAGAGGAATATCTTTTAATCCAATGTACGCAACACTCGGCAAATTTGTCTTAAGATTTTCAGTCATAGTATTACAGGATATCATAACATACTAGAATTGGCTCTATTTCTGTCCTTTTATAATACTTACACCAGGAAAATGTTTTCCAACTTCATTCACGTTACGAAATCCAGCTTCTTTTAAAAATATAGGAATTAGACCCTTTTGATTTCCTTCCATATACTCTTTCTTCTCAAACCAATATGGGGATTTTCTGCCTGGACCAAAGTCAGCTACAACAACAGTGCCTGACGGTTTTAAAACTCTGTATATTTCTCTTGATGCTTGTTGTTTTATGTCGTTTGGCATGTGATGGAAACACAGAGTAGAAATAACAACATCAACTGAATTAGAAACAAGTGACAAATTTTCAGCATATTCTGAATATAACGTTGCTTTGACACCTGATTTCTCCAAACGTATTCTTGCAATATCTAAGACTTCCTTATCTGGGTCAACGCCCACGAGCTCTAGATTTTTGTATTTTTTTGAAACTTCTCTCAATAAAACTCCAGTACCACATCCTATATCTAGGATAGTGTCGCCATCTCTAATTCCTGCCGATTGTATAACGTGTAATTTGAAATGTTTACCTAAATTTCCTAACGAACACCACAGATCATAGAAAAAACGTATAAAACGTTTATTGATTGCTGGTCTAAACTCGTAAGGCATTTCACTTTCCATGTCGGCTAGTTATTTTTAGATAGATATGATTTCAAAAATAGTGGCAGAATATTTACTATAAGTAAAGATATAATAACAATAGTGACTATACTAGAGACTCCTCGATAAATTGGAAGTAGATTCAATCCATGACTTATCAGTAATCCCAATATAGATAATCCTGCAATTAAAACGATGTTGCTTAATGCACTAAAAAGTACAAACTTTTTGAAAGAAAACTTTTTTATCAAAATTAAAGCTAGCGTAAGTATGAGTCGTAAGCCGACGAGAAATTTTATAAAAGTTATTGATACAAAAGTATGCTTTTCAAGGATGAATTTATAAATTCTCTGATTAGAAATATGAGTTTTGTTATACCATTTTTCCAAATCAAATTTCTTGAAGAAAAAGTAACAGATTCCATACCAAAAAATGTCAGCACACAGTGACGCTAAGTATGTCGCAACCAATACGACCCAGATGCTTACGTAACCTTGATTAGCTAGAACAAATGCAGGTATTGTAACGTTTTCTCCAAGAAAGAACGAAGCTATAAAAATGCCATAGACAGTCAATTCCATCGACTGATTATAGTAAATTTGTTTGGTTGTGACAAACTAAAATTGAGAGTAGTATTAAACACAACATGACCCTATTAGTTAGTTTTCTTGTCATTTTCCTTGCAATTTATGTCGGTAGGATTGTATATTTTGGACTGATAGCAAAGTTTGTAGGCAAAAAAACTACAGCTTTTAATCAACATCCACAAAATCCCACGATTCGTATTTTATGTGTAGGAGACAGTATAGGAGTTGGTGTTGGATCAACATCTCCAGATAGTTCATTTTTTGGATTATTAGGACAAAATTTACCTACTGCTCTTATCACTAACTATTGTAAAAATGGCTTAAATACTATACAAGTTCTGGAATATCTAAAGAGTAAAGATTTGAAAAATTATGATATGGCTATTGCTATTCTTGGTGGGATGGATGTGATAAAAATGACTAATATAGATAGTTTAGAAAAAACACTTGAAGATTTACTTTCTCTTTTGAAAAATCATGCAAAGCGAATAATTTTAGTTCCGCCACACAATACCGGTTTATTGCCGATGTACCATTTTCCACTTACAGGTATTCTTAATTGGAGAGCAAAAAAAGTAGAAGAATTGTTTACTAAGATAGGTAAGTTGCATTTCTGTGTCATAACCTCTCAAGATTTCAGTAGACTTTTGCTAGACAAGAAAAAATATTTTTCGATAGATAAGGCTCACCCAAACGACCTAGGATATGCTCTGTGGTTTGATACAATAAAACACGTTTTCAAAAATCTAGTCTAAATTTTTTAGAAATCCTGGCAATTTTTCATTATTTTCTAAGGTTGTGATGTCCAAAATTCTTGGCAGAGCAGGGGCATTATTTACTTTTGGATAATATTTTAACTCCCCAATTGAAACAAATCCAATACTTTTATAAAAAGGATCGTGTTTTGGATTTATAGCAATACAGAGATAATCAATCTTTTTTTCTTTGGCAGTTTTCAAGACTATTTTCAAAAGTGGTACTGAAGACATAAACTGGCCAATTTGAGTTAAACTTTTGTCTTGTTCTTTTAAAGTTTCATGATCAACAGCATATTGAGTTACTTCTGCTATTTTCTTTTGTTTAAAGGGTTTTAGCTCATCTTTGAACAAATCATCCATAGGCAAGCCCAGATCTGAATCTGGTACCAAGGATATTGTGGCAAATAAAACATCATTTGCGTATCCCATAAAGACTTGGGTAAATGGCGAAAGCAAAAATGTAGTAAACGAATTATTCTCACTATCTTTCGAGATATACCCCTGTTCAACGTAGAGTTTTTTTATAAGTGGCAATACCGCTCGCTTTTCGTCTTCATTTTTTGCTATTTCGTAGCGATACATAAACTCTAAATCTTGACAGTTTGCAAGCCTAGTTTTTGGGCATATTTTATTATGTCTCCGACACTTTCTATTTTAGCAACTTCATCGTAGTCAAAGTTTCTACCAAGTTCTTTCTCAAAACGCATTAAAAGTTCAAACAGTTGAATAGAGTCTTGGACTAAATCTAGTAGTTTTTCTTGGTTAGTTATTTTTTCTTTTGGGACCTTCAGAGTATCAGATACTACATGGAACACGTATTGGTCAATTTGCATTGGATTTTGGGTAAAATATAAAGATTATCTTTACTTGCTGAGTAAGTGAAATACTATCACGAAATTAAAAAATTAACCAGCAACAGTTCTATAGTTGCTGGTTAATCAGTGTTTGTTCTGAACTTACTTTTCAGCTCTGGCACCATTCGCGCCATAGCGTCATAGAACATGTTGATCCGTCCACCATTCTTTGCAAGAATTTCTGAACGTTTGCTGTAATCAAGGGCCATGGGGCGCTCAATTGTGGCTGGAATATCTGGTGAAGTTGAATACCCGCGTGGTTCACCTATTTTTTCGAACAGTAAAGCTGTTTCGTAAAAACTTGAGTGTTTTTCGAGAACAGCAATACACAGATAACGTGAACCCTTCATCAACCCCTCAAGATATACAAGTCCAAAAAGAGTTATTGAAATTCTCTGAAACAACTCATGCTCTTTAGATTTTCCCCCATTTTCATCAATAAGACTCTTCAGTAGTTCCTTATCGATCGCCAATTTTCCAACTTCGGAGATTTTTCCTTTAGATCTCAAGATCTCCAGTTCATCGTGAAAAGCTAAATCCATGGGAATATTACCAGTATCATGAATTACAGATACTGTGCCCACAATGACACCATTAACCTTTACGACAAAGATTGAGGTGTTTTCTGAAAAAAGTGTACTTTTCCATGAAACAGGAACAGAATCTGTTTTAAAGTAGCCAGATTCTCGATAGATCCTGGCAACTAGCTGAAGGATTTTTTCGATATCCTCCTTGGCTGCTAGCCCACTTTCAATTTTCAACCCTTTTGTTTCAGATACCATAGATCCTCCTATGAGGTTATATTATATAATAAATTTTAAGTCAATTTTAAAATACAGTATCATTAAGGTATCAGAAAATAAATTTTATGACAATATTGTGATATAATCTACACGATAATGAAGAATATCTTACATGAAATTCTAGAACTTGCAGTCTACGCTCCCTCTGGGGATAACCTTCAGCCGTGGGCTTTTAGACTGGGCGAAAATTCGATTGATATTTTTAATACATCTGATGGACTAGCACTATATGATTTTGATAAACACCCATCATATATAGCTCACGGGGCACTCATAGAAAATATAGTTCAAATTGCAGAGGCAAAAGGATATAAAACAGATGTTAAGTTATTTCCACAGTCAACAGCTTCAGATCATATTGCAACACTTACACTTTCTCAGTCGGGATTTGTAAATCCTCCAAAACTACCCCCAATAAAAGATCGTCACACAGATCGCACACCATTTTTAACCAAGCCAATTGAGCGTTCTGTCATTGAAGATTTGAAAAAATCCGTTGCTAATTACAAAGTTAACTTCGGTCTTGTGACTAGCAAAAAGACATTGCATAAACTAACAGATCTTTTGGCCACGGGGGATGAATTAATTTTGGATAATCCAGAAATTCATTCATATTTTTATAAAAATGTTCGATGGTCTGATGAAGAGTTAAATAAAACTGGCGATGGTATGCATATAAGGTCCATCTCACCGAGTTTTTTTGACGTCATATCTCTCAAAATTCTGCAAAATTGGTCACTAACAAATATCTTGAACAAAATAGGTCTTGCTCACGTTATTCTTTTTAAAAGACGAAAAATATACAAACAAAGTTCAGCTTTGGGATATTTTGTTATAGGCGAAGAAACCCCAGAAGTATATATTGAGACTGGACGAGCACTACAGGCTCTCTGGCTTAAAGCAACGGCTCACGGACTGTCTGTTCAACCGCTTTCAAGTATCTTGTTTTTATACAATCGTCTACAAAAAAATCATAAAGAACGTATTTCAGAACGTGAAATTGTGTTAATAGAAAAAGTAAGTAGGGAAGTCTACAGCACTCTTTCTGTAAAAGATGGACTGATAACTTTTTGTATCAGACTTGGATACACAAAAAATATCAATACTATCCAAAGTGTTAGAAAGTCACCTCAAATAATCTAGTGTTACTTTGGTAATAACTACATTGTTTTCTTTATCTATTTTGTACCACAGATTTATTCCTACATTTTCTTTTTCTGTTTGTAATTTAAAATTTCCATTTTCTAGATGTTTCAGTTCTACTTTTGATGGGTGGACTCGTAGTCCAACCCCAAGAGCTTTAAGATAGGATTCTTTAAATGACCATACGAGAGTTGTGTACGTATCTCTATCGTTTTCAGGCATTGATTCAATCCACTTTTTTTCGGACGGTGTCAGGAAATTTTCATACACGGGGATAGGGAATTTCCGAATAGTTTCAATATCAACACCCACCAACCCACCCTTTATTATTTCTACTACAACAAATTGATCTGTGTGGGAAATTGAAAGACAAAATGCACTGGTGTCAATTTCAGGATGATTTTTCAATACAAAAGTAGGTCGGCCAGAAGACTCTTTTGTTATCTCAATTTCATCTAAAGCTAATTCTAACTGTTCGTTTTCTCTAAAAAACTCTTGGATTGCTTCTTTTGCCGCTTGTTTTCCATAAAAAGATTTATCCTCTTTTCCTACAAGAATAATTTTCATTAAGCAATCTTTAGTTTCTTTTTTATGTACCAGATTTTTAGTCTTTGCATCAGACTTTTATTTCCTCTTTTAATATAAACTTTTCGAAGTTCTCCAACGTATGGATCAAAATGCATTGAATGAGGCGCGCTAAAATATTTTTTACCTGTTATTACTTTAAAGGCTTGAGTACCGTTTAGATTTCCAACCAGTGATATAGATAGAATCGATGATGGAGCAGCTTTATCTTTAAAATTGACTACTTTCATTGGGTAGTAACTTCTCTGAAGTAGGGACGGTCCAAGACCAATTCCAAATCGAAGTAGTTTTTCTTCAAGTGATTGACTCTCTCTGATATCGCAATATTCTTCAAAACTCATCCCGTCTGGCGTAAATGTGTGGAGTGCTGATCCAAAACCAATCGGTGCTGATCCGACAACAGGGATTTTGTGTTCACGAGCTTTACGATAGAGCAAAAGTCGTGCGTCCATGTTAAAAAAGTCCATGCCGTCCATTACAACTGTTACATCTTTCAAAAACTCATCAATATTTTCTGGGCTAATACCTTTATCAAATTTGCGGATATCTACATTTGGATTTATATCTTGTGCGATTTTTGCCATGACCTCTACTTTCGGCTGACCTTTGGTTGAGACAAAGGCTCCGGCCTGACGATTGTGATTGACCGTATCAAACACATCATTGTCTGCGATATTAAATTTTTCAACGCCCAATCTTAAGAGAGTTGTTAGGCTGACTCCACCAGCAGCTCCAAGCCCCGCAATCGCAACACGAGCTTTTCTTAATTTAGCTTGATCCTCGTCACTTATCAGTCCTCGATTTCGTTTGAATGCTTCACTATAAAACTGATCGTTTGTGTTATCCATGGCTTTTTATTTTGTTATTTATTTTATTTTATCATTAACAGAAGTAAAATAAAAGACTTCATAATCCACGGTATTTGGTATAATTATCCCATGTTCAAAAAAGAAATTCCTGGTGGTGTGGTGCATACGTTGCCAACAGATTTGCGAGATAAGCTGGCTTCTTCGAAAGACGCACTCGATGCATGGCAAGATATTACTCCACTTGCTCGCAATGAGTGGATTTGTTGGGTTATCTCTGTTAAGAAAATAGAGACAAGGAAGGATCATATTAAGAGAGTGATAGAGGAACTTATCAAAGGCAAACGCCGGCCGTGTTGCTGGGCCGGGTGTGTGCATAGGTGAAATAAATTGCTCAGCTCCGCGGGCAGGGATCGAACCTGCAACCAATCGATTAACAGTCGATTGCTCTACCATTGAGCTACCGCGGAGTTCAACAATTTATTTAATTAACAGTCGATGCCACGAATCTTGCGAAGTGAAAACATCACTTCTCACTACACCGGAATGTTTGTGTTAAAGTGATTTACTTCAACACATTTAGAGATAATATCAAAAATACGAAGGAATGCAATTTATTTGGAGTTTTAAGTTAGCGGGTGATATAATTAGCTCATGAATCCCGTTAGAAATATCGGAGATTCAGTGTTACCACGGTCAGGTTAACTTTAATCATTAATATCAGGAGTTATTATTAAATATAAGATCTCCTATTTCTAACGGGATGAACATCAAACTACGATCTATAAATTTTGACATTACTCCAGCTATAGACGAATATGTTACAAGGAAAATATCATCACTCGAAAAGTTTTTTGGTAATAAGGAAAATATTTTGTGTGAAGTTGAAATAGGTCGAACGACGAAACATCACAAGTCTGGAGAAATATTTAGAGCGGAAGTTAATATTGTTACAGTAGGAAACAAGCAGATTTATGCTGTTGCCGAGGAAGTGGATTTATATACTGCTATAGACGTGGTTCGTGATGAAGCCGAGAGAACTATAGTTTCTAAGAAAAATAAATACCACACACTTTTCCGAAAAGGAGCAACGCGAATAAAAGATTTAATAAAAAGTTTGGGTAATATAAGAAGAAAAAGATGATAGATAAGATACCAATTGGTAGTTTTCGACAGATAGCTAGGCGAGGGTTAGTAACTTTTGTTTTTAGTTGTATTTTTGTAATAATTTTTCTACTTCATGTATTACAGATAGCAACAGAAACAGGTCAAAGCATAACTTCAGTTCTAAAATACCCAGATATTGTTACAAGTTAGGTTTATTTTTTCCATTTAGAAAGCTCTGCCAGTCCATTTCTTTTCTACCTTCTGGAAGTATTCTATCTAAAACAAGTTTACCTCCACTTACGTGAGCCTTTTTTATTATAATTCTAGTTTTTGATTTTCCATCATCATAGAAAAAGTATGCACCGGGCCAAACACTGTAGGCTCTGATTTTTCTAAGATTTTTTTCAGCTTTGTCTTCCAGTTTTATTTCTCCATCAGATTTTTCTATTTTTTTACAAAATGTTGCCAGATTTTCATTTTGTGGAGTTTCCTTAACTTTTCCGCTTATCCAAGATGGGATTATTTCGGCCAGCATTTCACCACCTAGTTTTCCTAAGGTATTTTCTAACTGTTCTGCATATGGAGGCCATTCTATTTCTAGTTTTTTTTGCGAAATTACCGGTCCATGATCCATCTCTGCATCAACCTGCATTATAGTTACACCAGTTTCGTTTTCCTCTAGAATCGCGCTCTGGATAGGAGATGGTCCTCGTAGTTTTGGTAGAAGCGACGGATGAACGTTTAGAGTTTTGTGTTTAGGAATATCTAAAATATTTTGCGGGATCATTTTGCCATATGAGGCGACGACAAACAAATCAAAACCTTCTGGAGCAGATGATCTAATAATCTCTTCACTTTCCTTATCTTTCAAACTTTTTAGTTGAATAAAATCAACATCTTCATTTTCTGCCCATGTTTTCACTTCTGGCGAAGACATTTCTAGATTTCGGCCTTTCGGTTTGTCTTCCACTGTAACAATCAGTCGGGGAATAAAACCTCGAGCTTTAAGTTCATCAAGAACTATAATTGAAATTCCTTCAGTTCCAAAAAATGCCCAAACTGGGTTATTTTTGCTCATTTTTGTGTTTGCTTAGATTCTCTGGCAAAATTTCTTCTACGTATTTAGCCTTGTCAATAAAAAGTATGCCGTCCAAGTGGTCCATTTCGTGTTGGAAAATTTGTGCCAAAAGCCCAGTTCCACCTCGTGTAAATTTTTTGCCATGCTCGTCATACGCCTCGACGGTAGCTTTGCTACTACGACTGACTTTTCCATACAAATATCGAACAGACAGACATCCCTCTTCTACAGTTTTCTTTTCTTTTGAAACTTTTTTCAAAACTGGGTTTATAAAAACAATATCTTTCTCAGTCTCAACATCTTCTTTTCCTTCTGGATCTTTTTTTGGCCCTTTTACAATATTTTCAACTCTTTTTGATACGACAAATATTCTTTTAGCATAGCCGATTTGTGGTGCAGCAATAGCAACGCCATCATCTTGTGAATCTAGAGCTTCTTTCATTTCTTTTAGTATCTTATGTAGCTCTGGAGAGTTTATCTCCTCGACTGGTACAGCATGGCAGATTTTACGCAAAACGAGAGCCTCTTTCTGTAGTATTTTCTTTGGCATAATTGTCTCTAAAGTATCATAAAAGTGTCAGTGGGTCTATCTTAACACTGCACTGTGGCGGAAGGGCCCGAAGTCTTTCTAAAAGAGCCATATCAGGCCATTTACCAGCTTCTAGAGTGATAAGTCCATGGATTAAGAATTTTTTATTGCTTCCCGGATTCCAAGCCTCAAATATTTTCAATTCATAAGGTTTAACTTGTTCTAAAACTTTTTCCATTTCTTTTTTGACCCTTAATTTTTCTCCTTCTAAAGTTATTTTTATGTATGTCACAAAAGGCGGATAACCTATGGATTTTCTGTCTTCTATTTCATCACGATAAAAGTCCGCAAGATTGCCACGCAGTGCGTTATCGAAAATTTTTGTATCATTTTGCCTTGTTTGAACAAAAAAGTTTTTTTCTGAAACAGTTCTCATTGATAAAAGTATGTGAAATATTTTTTCATTTATTTGAAAATCTGGCACAGAAAAATATGAATCAATAGAAACGACTACCGAGTTTTCTATTTTTTGGTTTAGGTATAGTAGTGCCATTTCTGTACCGATCATTATGTTTCCCGGATTTCCATAAAACATATCTCGGGTTTTGACTGCCATTTTGTGAGTTTTTATATGATCTTTATCCATCACAATTATTTTAGCTTTTGGTAAAAGTTTCTGAACTTCTTCTACTACTTTATCTACGCCTATTCCTATAGTGTTCAGTCTCCAACCGCCACATTTTACACAAAGCTCTTCAGCATCTCGTCTTTCACCACAGTGATTGCAAACAAAAAGTTTTTTATTTTGATGTGTTGATTTTTTACTATATAAAACTACAGGAGCGTTACAGTTTTTGCAGACAACTGTCGTGCCGCAGTCACTACAAACAGTGATAGGGTAGAGGCCTTTTCTTCCACAGAACAAAAAAGTTTGTTCGTTATTTTCTACAGCATTTATTATTAAGTTTTTAACTTTAGTACTCAAAACCATAAACTCTTTCGTTTTCATATCCAAAGGAGATTTTGTGTCTATTATTTCAGTATTGCCTGTTCCCAAAAATCTAAACTTAAGAGGTGATAGTTCGGCATATTTTCCATTTTTTTCTTGCCATAGTGTTTCAACTCGCAGTAATGTATCGCCTAAAACTAATCTAATATTTGATTCTTTTGCCAAAATTTGGACGGCCGATCTAATATCTATATAAGGTCTAGTCTGCATTTTATATGAACGAGAACTTTCTTTTTCCAAAATAATCGTTCCTATGTCGCTCCTAGGTAAAGATAGAAAAGATCCAGTTGCAACAATAACTACAGGATGATTTTCTGACATTATTTTTTGCCACAGACCGATGATTTCTTTTTTTGCTAAACCCCCATGTAAAACAAAAGTGTATTTTTCTATACCTTTTTCAATATTTGATTTTATATTCAGCAAATCTTCTATTGTTGGTAGACAGAAAAATACACTACGATTTTTGGCAAATTCTTCACGTATCAGACTTTTATAATTAGCGTATCTTTCTTCATCGCTCGATTGTAAAAGTAGAGTTTCATTAAAGACTCCAGAAAGAGGGTTTTTTTCTTGTACAGGCAATTCTGAACTATTTTCTAAAACAGCTTTTGGTATCAAAACCGAAAGCACTGCTCCGACACTAGAAGCGTGATAGTCAGCGATTTTCTGGACAGCTTTGACAAACGCGTCTGATAAAAAAACTTTTGTCTCAACTCTTTCTATTTTTCTTATACTATATGATAGAGATTTCAGTTCTGACTTTATTTCTTTGACTTCTCTGTTACCAACAACTAATCCGTAGACTATTTTTTTGCGGAGTGGTATTGAAACAATCGATCCGAGGTTTGCATCTTTTGTGGTGAAATAGGTCAGAGTATCTTTGGAGATGCCTCGGCTTATGGGAATAACCGTAACGATGCGCATAGAGGCATTATAGCAGAAAGTTTTATATATTAACTTGCATCAAAGGTCCTCCGTCAAAAACATATATAAAGTTAGGATTTGATCCGACAAATACTGGTTCTTGACCTTTGTATATTGGCATAAAGTTTTGTCCACCGTTTTTATCTATTTCTATGGCAAATATGCTGTTTTCTGTAGAAAAAATTAAAGTGTCAGATCTATTTTTGTAGAAATAAAGATTTCGTATTGTAGTGTCTGGTGTTATAACAGTTTGGACATCCTCTCCAGTTTTGGCCAAAATAGCTCCTTCTTCTACCCAAACAGAAACTATTTTATCTTCCGACAGACGCGGAGAATCTTTCGTCGGTAATTTATCAGAACTTATGATATTTTTAATTTTTCGGTACTCTGGATCGTTTTCTGCAATAATTTCTCCAGAAGGATTTTGAGAAACGAACATCGGAGAGAGTATAACTGTGCCAGCGCTTGGCATCTCAAAATCTTTTTTCCAGGGAAAATAACTTTCGTGAGAAATAATAATAGAATGGTTATTTGGAGACAGAGCTACTTTAAGAGCTTCATTTTCTTTTCCGGTCACAATCTTTTTTGATTGATCAATAAAAATAGAAGTGTTAGGTAATGACAGAGTTACGTCCAAATATCCTATTTTGCCTAAAGTAAAATCACTTTTTATTCTATAGCCGAGTGAGTACATAACAAGAGCGAAAATAAAAATAAAAACAAGTCCAGTTAATAGGATGTAATATTTTTTTGCGCTACTTTTCATTTATGCTATTCTACCGTATATGGCCATTTTCTCAAAAAAACTCGG
>JAHFOB010000006.1 GCA_023267045.1 Candidatus Zambryskiibacteriota bacterium | reverse complement strand
CGAGCGATGTCGAGGGCCAGTGATGTCTTTCCCATACTTGGACGTGCGGCTAGGATAATGAGGTCGGACTTTTGAAGACCTGAAGTTTTATTATCAATATCAATAAAACCAGTTGGAATTCCACGCATACCATTGCCATCTGTATGAAGTCGATCCAACCGATCCCAGGCTTCAGCCAACTCATCTTTGATCGGAGTAAATTTATGAGCAGTGTTAAAGTTTGTCACGTCAAAAAGTTTTTTCTCTGCGCCATCAAGCATTTCTTCCAACTCTTTGTTTTCATCGTAGCCAATCTGCGAAATATGATCAGAGGCTTCGATTAGTCGTCGCATCATATATTTTTTCTGAACAATCTCAGCATAGTATCCAATGTTTGCTGACGACGGCACAACGTTTACCAACTCTGTCAGATATGTGTTTCCGCCGATTTGGTCCAGCCACCCTTTTTCTTTTAATTTTGTAGAAACTGATAACAAGTCGATGGGTGAGCGTTTGGTAAACAGCTCGAGCATTGTGTCGAAAATAATTCGATGTTTCTCGGAATAAAAAGTTTCTGGTTTTACTGTGTCGACGATGTCAAAGAGAGCTTCGGGTCGAAGCATAATAGAACCTAGAAGCGCCATTTCTGCTTCCAGGTTTTGTGGCGGTATGCGAAGTCGGTTTGTTATGACTGTCGAGAGTACTGCACTTTGTTGTGGCATAAAAACATTCTATCATATAGAACTTTCAAGAGACCAGTTTAGGAAGTTTATAAGGTGTTAGTAATGTGTGAATTGACTTTTTTCCTCTATAAGTTAGAATTCTTCGGGGGTTCTATGCGCAAAATGGCTCGGTACTTGTGGAAATATGATAGGACAATGTGTGTAATTCTCATTGGACTCTATCCCTTTTTAGGCTATGCCTTGTACAAGGATGTGGGTAATAATGAGTCAATTCTCATTACCATTTTGTCACTGATTTTAGGAGTGGTGATTTCTCTCCCTCTTCTGTATATCAGTATCAAAATGGTCAACTGGTGCGACAGCGTGTTGCTCGAGTTTTTCGACTGGGTTCGAGCTGTTAAAGAGAGCTGGTTCGGTGATAACTAAAAAATGGGTCCGGATAAAAATTCCGGACCCTTAACGTTTACACTGGATTTACAACTGTACCTTCAGCAGTATCTTTTACTTCAAAACCAAGAGATTCTATTTCTTTGCGTAGCTCGTCACTTTTTGCAAAATCTTTATTAGCCCGAGCAATATCTCGTTCAGTAACTAACATTTTAATATTTTCTGGGATTTCTACTTTTTTAACTTTAGTTTTTTTATTTAGTTTAAGGCCCAAGACTTTGTCAAAACCCATAACTAGTTTTTTCTTGTCTTTTTCACCGAGGGATTCATTTTTTAAAATATCCCAAACGAGCGCGAGCGCTGTAGCAGTATCGAGATCGTCGTTTATACTCTCTAGAAATTTCTTTTTATAATTTTTGACCAAAACTTTTTGGTCTTCCAGAGTGTCAACTTCTTTTTCACCAAGTTCTGAAACTTTTGCTCGTAGTTTTGACAGCGACACCTCGGCGCTCTCAAGCGATTCCCAACTAAACTGAATAGGTGATGAATATCGAGCGCCCAAAAAAACATATCGCAGAGCGAGCGGATCAATTTTCTTTTTTCGCAGGACTTTCAGAGTTATAAAGTTCTCTCCAGACTTTGCCATTTTCTCGCTACCATTTTCGCTGTCATTTTTACTTGCAATATTTAGATGAGCGTTGTGAATCCAATAGTGTGCATATGGATAACCAGCGCACACAGCTTGAGCGATCTCATTTGGATGATGTACTGGTATGTGGTCAATACCGCCTGTGTGAACGTCGAATTCTGGTCCCAAGTATTTGACGGACATTGCTGAACACTCGATGTGCCAACCAGGAAAACCTTTTCCAAATGGTGCATCATATCCCAGATCATTGTTGAATTTCCCAGAAAATTTCCACAGCGCAAAGTCACGAAAATTTCTTTTTTCTGTGTTTACTCCAATACGTGATTCTGGAGTTTCTGTAGTATTTAGATTGCCAAACTTTCCATAGTCAGGGTATTTTGCCGTATCAAAATATATCCCATCAGATGTTTTATATGTAAAACCTTTTTCAGTCAGCGTTGAAACAAGATCAATATCTTCTTGTATGTTGTCACTAGCAAAAGGGAATTCACTTGGTATTTTTATATTTACATCTTTTATATCTTTTTTGAATTTAGAAAAATAAAAGTTTGCCACTTCTCGCATGGCTTCCAGAGTCAAAGGTTTTTTCAGACGTTTCAGCGCCTTTGTCATTTTGTCTTCACCGTCATCTCCATCGCTTACCAAGTGTCCAATATCTGTAATATTCATTACTTGTTTGACCTCGTATTTGTTGTATTCAAACATTCTGCGTAAAAGGTCCGCAAAAATAAAACTACGCAAGTTTCCAACATGTACATAGTCGTAAACAGTTGGTCCGCAGTTATACATCGAAACCTCACCTTTTTTTATCGGTACAAACCTTTCCTTTTTACCCGACTTAGTATTGTGTAGAAAAATGTCCATTGTTTTTAGTGAAATATTGCCACGAGTATACTGATCATAAACAAAATTGCACCAATAAGTGTCAGTCGTTTGATCGTCTCGTTTTGTTTGGCGGTAAGTAGTGAGTTGTCCGTATCTCGTAGTTCCTTGAGCATATCCATACTCGATCGTATGGTAGTATTTATTTTCAAGTAGTCTAGAATTATTTCATCCATTTCATCCCCAAATTCATCTCCAAAAATTTCACTACCTCTATGTTTTAGTGTCTCCAGTATTTCTCTGTGTAGATCAGTCACTCTTTTGAATTCTAAAAGTGTTCGTGTAATTTCAGAAATAGAAACAACCATCTCTCGCTCTTTTTTCTTGAATATTTGTGAAGTAATATTTTCTATATTATCCTCAATCGATTCTAGTTCTTCAAATGTGCTGGTGTATAATCCCCGGAGCATTCTAGTAAATATGACGTGAGAGTGTAGATGTTTAGCATCTCCTTTCTCCAAAACTTCCTGAACTTCCAAATCTTTACCAAGTTTGTGTAGTGCATCTATAGTGTCGTATCGTGCTGTTATCAGAACGTCTTTTCCTATAATAAAATCGATTTCTTGGTTTCTATCTTCGGCGTGAGTATGTTTCCATGCAGGGAAGTGTAAAATGCAATAAATATAATTGTCATGGAATTCTATGCGTGGTTTTGGTGTAGCTGAAGTCAGTTCTTTTGCAACGTATGGATGAATGTTATACGTATCCATCAAACCATGGATTTCTTCTGGTGTGCCGTGATCAACATCAATCCACGTTTCACCGTTGTATTTGTACTTATTTATCATCATATAATAATAACACAATAGTTTTTCTATTGTCATTACAGCTTCTTTTTGAGATAATGGAATCTGTATGGAAGCTTTTCTAAAATATCGATCGTATGCTTTTATCGCCGTCCTCATCGCTCTCGGTGTATTTTTTTCTGGATTTTATTTTGGTAAAAATCATCAGTCAGAGCAAGACAAAGTTTTTTCCATAATAAATAAAACTGGCACAACTACAGAAGAAGTTGATTTTGCTCCATTTTGGAAAGCTTGGAACTTGATTGATCAAAACTATGTTATAACAAATGGCACAAGTACAAATAAAGTAGATGCACAGACACGTGTTTACGGAGCCATACAAGGAATGACATCTTCTCTCGGTGATCCGTACACAACATTTTTCCCACCAGTTGAATCAAAAAACTTTAATCAGGAGATTCAAGGTCAAATAGAGGGTGTTGGTATGGAAGTGGGGATAAAAGATGATGTTTTAACTGTTATTGCTCCAGTAAAAGGAACACCAGCTTATCGAGCAGGTATAAAACCAGGTGATAAAATAACAAAAATAGATGAAAAGCCAACAAACGGTCTCTCGAGTGATGAAGCTATAAGTCTGATTAGGGGTAAAAAGGGCACAACTGTAAAGTTAACCGTCGTTCGAACCGGAGTAAAAGAGCCATTTGAGTTAAGTATTGTTCGAGATGTCATAAATATTCCGACAGTTGATACAGATACAAAAGGCGATGTGTTCATTATTCATCTATACAGCTTTTCTGCCATTTCCCCAAATCTTTTCCGCGAGTCTTTGCGAGAATTTGTTGATTCTGGAAAATATAAATTGATTATTGATTTACGTGGTAACCCTGGAGGTTATCTCGAAGCGGCTATAGACATGGCTTCGTGGTTTCTGCCCGCTGGTAAAGTTGTGGTTAAAGAGGATTTTAGAAACCAGCAAGATGCCCAGGTCTATAGAAGTAAGGGTTATAATATTTTTAATGATAATTTGAAATTAATCGTTCTGATTGATGGTGGTTCTGCTAGTGCTTCGGAGATTTTAGCTGGTGCTTTGCATGAACAGGGGGTTGCAACACTTGTCGGTGAACAATCTTTCGGAAAAGGTTCAGTTCAGCAACTTTTTGATATTACACCGGACACATCACTCAAAGTAACTATCGCAAAATGGCTAACACCAAATGGTAATTCTATTTCTCATAACGGTATTACTCCAGATGTTGTCGTAAAGTTTGACGAAGAAGCGTTTAAAAAGGGAGTCGATAACCAAATGGTCAAAGCGTTGGAGATACTGAATAAGTAAAAATGACCAAGCCCCAATGACCTAATTCCCAATGAAAATCCCAATGCTCAAATGTCCAATTGGGAATTGGCTCATTAGGTCATTTCATTGGGAATTGGGATTTGGACATTGGGATTTGTTCGGGTTAGTATAGAGGATATGAATCCCGTTAGAAATAGCGGAGATCAATATTACCAGAGTCAGATAAGTTTAATAATTAAATAGGGAGTAATAATTCTATACCAGATCTCCTATTTTTAAACGGGATGAAAATTATATTACTCAAAGATATTCCTAAGCTCGGGAGGAAATACGATATAAAGGACGTTTCAGACGGCTATGCTTTGAACATGCTTATTCCACGTGGAATGGCCGAAGTTGCAACAGCATCTGCCCTGGAAAAATCGCGTGTCCTTAAGGCGAAAGCTACGACAGAGAAAAAAGTCCAGGGTGAACTTTTAGCCAAAAATCTTGATACAATAAAAGGACTAACTCTAAATCTCAAAGAAAAAGCAAACGAAAAAGGTCACTTGTTTGCCGGTATTACAAAAGAAATGCTATCTGGAGAAATTCAAAAATCCGCTCGTTTAAATATTGACCCAGAATCAATCAAACTCCCAAAGCCACTAAAAGAAGTAGGTGAACACAAAGTGGTGGTTGAAGCTATGGACAGAAAGGTAGAGTTTACTGTAAATATCGAAGCGAAATAAAACCGCCCGATTGGGCAGTTTTATTAAACTACATGCACTATCTTTTTGATGTGTGTTTTATTATCAAAATTTACTTTACGTTTTGTTCCAAATTTTATTGTTCCATTTATAAGTGCGAAGAGAGTGTGATCCTTACCAATACCTACATTTTTACCGGGCAAAACATCTGTACCTCGTTGTCGAATAATCACAGAACCAGCCTGTGCTTTGTCGCCTTCAGTTATTTTAACGCCTAGATATTTAGGATTTGAATCTCGGCCGTTTTTGGTTGTTCCCGCACTCTTTTTATGTGCCATTTTTTATTAGACTCGTGTTTGTTATTTAGATTTGATAATATATCGGACATGGGAAGTCTACATGATTTGCTGGAAAAAATCAACCCTGTAGTGAATTCTGGCACTGCGCCAAAGGCGCCAGTAAGTTTAGGTGCCAGAATCTACTACGGGGTCAAGCCGTTTTATAATCTTATATTTATAATCGTTGTTGGGGCGATTTTCTTTACAATAGGTCGTATTTCTAGCTTGGAAAAACAGCATACCCCAATAAAAATAGAATATCCCAACCAAGAGCAATCCAGTTCAGTCATTCAGTCGATTTCTACCACAAGTGTTGCAGTTTCACCTATTTCAAAGCCAAAAACCACAAACATCACCACAAGCACAAGTCAGTCAGCACCACAAACAAGTGGGGAAGTCATAGGTTCAAAAAGTGGTAAAAAATATTATTTTCCATGGTGTGGTACGGTAAAAAGAATTTTGCCACAAAATCAAGTTCACTTTGCATCGATTGAAGAGGCAAGGGCTGCGGGTTTTACAGCAGGCGGTAACTGCAAAGGCCTTAAATAGCTTGGGTATTTTTGACTGATTTCTACGTTGCTCGCTCCGCCTGTTCCCGCAGAGTAGGTTTACTACACTTTGGTCACAGTACTCGCTCGCGCCTTGAACTCAGTCAAAAATCCTCCAAGCTGATAATTTTGAATTTTTGGAAAAATATGCTATACTGACTCAATGAATTTTATTAAAAAACTTTCAGTAAAATTTACTAAAAAGAGGATTATATGGGCGTCTGTCGGTATATTTGTCCTTTTTCTAATATGGGTTTTGTTCGTAAGAAAGGGGGCTAACACTTCTGTTCAGACAGAATTAACTGTCAAAAAAGACATCCAAAAAACTGTCCTAACCACAGGACAGGTTGTTAGTTCTACAGATTTAAGTTTGAGTTTCCAGTCCAGTGGAGTTGTACGAAGAATTAACGTTAAAGAGGGAGACGATGTTTATTCAGGCCAAGTTCTAGCTGTTTTGGATCAAGGTAGTTCAGGCGCTAGTTTATCAAGTGCCAAAGGTGCCCTGGCACAAGCACAGGCAAATCTTGAAAAGGTCAAATCTGCAGCAACCAGCCAAGATGTTGCTGTTAGCCAAGCAACTGTAGACACCGCTTCTAGTGTTTTAGAAAATGCAAAGCAAAATTTATTGAATCAAATTTCCAACGCCTACAACGATGCGAACACCGTGGTTATTTCTTCAACAAATCTTCTTTTTTCTAATCCACAATCAAATTCACCACAGTTTGGTGTTTCAGGCACAGTTCAAACAAATGCACAATCAGTCAATGATGTAAACAATGCTCGTTCTGGCTTGAATACAACTTTTGCTGATTGGCAAAATAAAATCGCAATCCTAACGGATTCTAATATGGATCAGATTGCAAACGAATCCTTGGTTTATCTTTCAAGAACCAGTAGCTTTTTAAGCAACGTAATTAATTTGTTAGGAATATACACTCAGATTTCTAGTGGTGGAAGTCAGACAGCACTTTCTACATATCAGTCATCTGTTGTTTCTGCCAAAACTACCGTCGATAGTGCATATACTGCAATAATAAATGATAAACAAGCTGTAAAAAGCGCAGAATTTTCTCTAGCCCAAGCCAAAGCATCTTTAGCTTTGAAACAAGCCCCAGCCAGACCAGAAGATATAAGTATTGCTGAAGCTCAAGTTTTGTCTGCTCAAGGTCAGTATGATATGGCCCTATCAAATCTTAACAACACAGTAATATATGCTCCAGCTTCAGGAACAATTACTCAAGTAGATATAAAACTTGGTGAACAAGCAACAGCTATGAAAGAAGTTATAAAACTTTTGAATATTGGGCAGTTACACACAGAGGCGCAGGTCAGTGAAGCAGATATTGCATCAGTTTCTGTAGGACAGACTATAGACAACACATTTGACGCACTTGGTCCTGACCTACATTTCCAGAGCAAAGTTTTAACCGTAAATCCAGCATCAACTCTGGTTTCTGGAGTAGTCAACTACAAAGTGACAGGCAGTCTGGAGAATATTTCAGAAGTTAAACCTGGCATGACTTCAAACATGACTATTTTAGTGGCTGAAAAGAAAGATGCTTTAGTTACGCCATCTTCATCTATCATCAACCAAAATGGCAAAAAATTTGTTCGAGTAGTTGATGATCCAAAAACAAAAACATTTCATCAAGTTGAGGTAACGACCGGTCTAGAAGCTGACGGTGGTGAGGTAGAAGTTCTTTCAGGACTTTCAATAAACCAAGAAGTTGTTACTTATGTTAAGTAAATAACAGATGCCGATAATACGAACTGAAAATCTAAAAAAAGATTATGTAAATGGTGATATTGCTACTTCCGTTTTGTTCGGAATAAATTTTACTGTAGAAAAAGGGGAGTTCGTTGCCATCATGGGACCATCAGGCTCGGGCAAATCTACTTTGATGCATATTTTAGGTTTTCTTGATCGACCGACATCTGGTTTGTTTGAGTTTGAAGGCAAAGATACAAAAGGCTTTGATAAAAATTATTTGGCCGAACTTCGAAACGAACGCGTTGGTTTCGTTTTTCAATCTTTCAACCTATTAGCTCGAACAACGGTTTTGGACAATGTGAAGTTGCCACTGACATATAGTAAAAAAATAAATCACGATGATTTAGCCAAGAAAGCTTTGGCCGACGTTGGTCTTTCTCATCGTCTGCATTATTTTACAAATCAAATTTCTGGCGGGGAACGTCAGCGTGTGGCTATTGCGCGGGCTTTGGTAAATGATCCAGCAGTAATATTTGCCGATGAGCCGACGGGAAATCTTGATTCTCGATCAGGAAATGCAGTTTTGAGTATTTTACAGGAGCTAAACGATAAAGGTCACACTATTATTCTAGTTACTCATGAGATGGATACTGCCAATCATGCAAAAAGAATTATTCGAATAAAAGACGGCCAAATAGTTGGCGACGAAAAAGTGAAAGAGAGAACTTTGGCCAGCGAAAGCAAAGAGCTGGCGAAATAGTTCAAAGTTATCAAGTTGAAAGTCGAAAGGAGTTCTCTTCTCAACTTGATAACTTGATAACTTTATACTTGATAACTGAATTATGAATTTCATATCTACAATAAAAATAACTATTCAAAATCTCTTGTCTCGAAAGGGGAGATCCTTTCTGACAATGCTCGGTATTGTTATTGGCGTTGCCGGAGTGATCATCATCATTTCTCTCGGCGCTGGAGCTCAAAGTTTAGTTTTGGGTCAGGTAAATAAACTTGGCTCAAATCTTTTGTCCGTTCAACCTGGAAAAAGTGATACCAGTGGCCCGCCAGCCCAAGCTTACGGAGTGGTCATTACCAGCCTCGTCAACGCAGACAGAGATGCACTAAAAGTTATTTCTCAAGTCCCGCACGCTGTTGCAGTTGACGGTCAGGTTCGAGGAACAGTCACTATTACATGGCAAAATAAAAGTGTTGATACCAATTTTCTTGGTGTTGATTCTGGATATTCTGATGCCGCAAATTTTACGATGAAAAGCGGGGCTTTTATGGACGAATCTTCTCTTGATGGCGGAGGAAATGTTGTTGTTTTGGGTTCAGCTGTGGCAGATGAATTATTTAAAGATTCGGGGACTGATCCTGTTGGTCAAGTTATAAAAGTTAAAAGTGCCGCTCTTTCCAGTACAGCCGGGACTTCCTTTGGTGTGCCACTGCGAGTAGCCGGGGTGATTAATCCTCGTGGCAGCGCTTTTTTTCAAGATCAAGATGACCAAATATTTTTACCTTTGACCATCGGCCAGTCGCAACTTCTCGGCATTCATTATCTGCAGATGGTTCTCATAAAAGTTGATTCAGCAGATAATGTTAATCAAACAATAAGCGATATCACAACCGTTTTGAAACAGCGTCACCACATTTTGTCAGATGACGATATTGATTTTACTGTTCGAAATCAAGCAACTGCTGTGGGTATTTTGACGACCATCACAAACGCTCTTAGTTTATTTTTGACTTCGATGGCGGCCATTGCACTGATTGTTGGTGGTATCGGAATATTAAACATAATGCTTGTGACAGTTGCCGAAAGAACTCGTGAAATAGGTTTACGAAAAGCAGTCGGCGCCACAAATTCTGCAATAATGAAACAATTTTTGCTTGAATCCGGCACTTTGACTTCTATCGGTGGACTTATAGGTATTGTCGTTGGTGTCGTCGTTTCATATCTCTTGGCAACACTTATGCGATATCTAGGTTTTGATTGGGATTTTGTTATTTCTATAACTTCTGTTGTTTTGGCAGTCGGAGTTTCTGTTTTAACTGGAGTTGTTTTCGGACTTTATCCTTCGTTCAAAGCATCTAAACTCGATCCGATAGAAGCACTTCGTTATGAATAGCGAAGAAGTTATCAAGTAGAAAGTTGAAAGTTATCAAGTAATACCAAGCAAAATCATGAGAATAGAAAAATTTGAGGATTTAATATGTTGGCAGAAGGCGAGAGAACTAGCCACGATAACTTATTTCACTTTTAAAGTTAACAGAGATTTTAGTTTTAAGGATCAAATTGAGAGGGCAGTTGTAAGTATTTCAAATAATATAGCAGAAGGTTTTGAGCGTAAAAGTAATAAAGAGTTCAATCAATTTTTGCATATAGCTAAAGGTTCATGCGGGGAGGTTCGTTCAATGCTTTATATTGCTCTAGATTTGGGTTATATTAATCAAACAAAGTTCGATGATTTATGTAATAAATCTTTTGAAATATCAAAGATCATTTCCGGCTTAATCAAAACTCTGTAATTCACTTGATAACTTTATACTTGATAACTTGATAACTCCCATTCAATAACTCCCATGTCTATCATTCAACAATCATTAAAAGCTCTTAGAGCCAACAAAGGACGAACAATCCTAACAATGCTCGGGATTGTTATTGGTATTGGAACAGTCGTTCTTGTTTTGACGGCAGGTGCTGGATTTCGGAGTTTGATAAATTCACAAGTAGCAACGCTCGGAAGTAATACTTTGTTTGTTCAAACTCGTGTTCCACCGACGACAAAAAACCGTGCAGCAAATGCAAACGGCACTCCGGGTGGAGCCTTTAACGGCATCACCATCACAAGTTTCAAACAAAGAGATCTTGATGATATTAAAAAATTACAAAATGTTGTCGGTGCATACGGCATCGTAACCGGCCAAGCAGTTGCAAGTTACAGATCAAATAAAGAAACATCTATTTATTATGGGGCATCGGCCGAAAGATTTAATATTGATAAAACTAAATTATCTGAAGGAAGATTTTATACCGAAAGTGAGGATAGCTCTGGTAGCCAAGTACTTATTCTTGGAAACAATATTGCCAAAAAATTATTTAGACAAGACGATCCACTGGGTAAAATCGTAAAAATCGGCACATTAAACTTTCAAGTCATCGGAGTGTATGAAGCCCAAGGTGCGCTTTCTGGAACAGATGACTTACTTTTCATTCCCCTCATAACTGCTCAGAAAAAACTTCTTGGGATCGACTACATTTCGGTTGGCATTGTCGCTCTGTCTGATATAAATGCAGGGGATAGCACCGCCGATCAAATAAAAATACTTTTGAGACAAAATCATTCCATTACAAATCCAAACAAAGATGATTTTACTGTCCAAACTCAAGCGCAGGCTCTAGATACCTTCAACACTATATTTAGTGGTATCACATATTTACTTATGGCTATTGCTACTATATCTCTAATCGTTGGTGGGGTTGGTATTATGAACATCATGTACGTTGTCGTAACAGAACGGACGGCTGAAATAGGATTGAAAAAGGCAATCGGTGCAAAAGAATCAGATATTTTAAAAGAATTTTTGATGGAAGCAGTTCTGGTGACGGTTTTTGGTGGTATCGTTGGTATCGCTTTCGGTGCGTTTTTGGGATTTGTAGTTTCTCTAATCGCAAAGTCCGCAAATCTAGACTGGACTTTTTCCGTTCCAATTTCAGGAATTATTCTGGCTTTCGGAGTTTCCGCAGCTATCGGAATTTTCTTTGGAGTCTTTCCGGCGAGAACGGCTTCCAAATTAGACCCAATCGAAGCACTTCGTTATGAATAGCTCAGGTCTTTTTGACGAGTTTTTGTTCAACACTCGGTGTTGAACAAAAACTCGGTGTTGAACAAAAATAAAATTTGAAAATTCTCGTCGCCTTACGATAAGTAAGGCTTCTCATATTTCCAAATTTTATACGCGACCTTCACCAAAAATCCTCTGAGCGGGTGATGACTTACGCCATACCAAAATACCCTTATTTTAAGGGCTATTTGACAAATATATCTTTATCATGTTATAATTGAAAGGGATCAACCCCTGTCTGTATGGACAGATCACCTAAAAAGGATGTGTTGTATGACACAGTCTGAGAGACTCTTTAACATCGTAGACGGACCCGGTAAAGAAGCTTTGATCTCTGTTTTGGGTAGCGTGTTGGAAGTAGAGTTTTCATTCTTTGAGGGAGGTTCAAGGTCTAAGCACAAGATGAGTGCCTGGATCCAATCTTTGGAAGATGAAAGCCGCGGAGCAGGAGATTGTTGGAAATTTATTGCTATCGTGGACATGCCCTACGGAGATGGGGCCCGTCAGCAAAAACGTATTCAGGGTTACTACTCAACCCATTTCCGTATCGGGCAATTCACTTTCGTCGAGTAGTAACATCACAAGCACACACAAGGAAAAGTCCACACGCTTTTTCCGGGGTGTGCTTTTTCTATTATACAAAATTGTAAATTCCCCTTGAAGACGGTCTTCAAGGGGTACGGTCTTCAGTGTTTCCGGCGAGGAGCGCTTCGAAACTTGACCCAATTGAGGCACTAAGGTATGAATAGACTTGACATTTTTATATAAAATGCTACCATGTTTTATGGAGGTTACTAGTGCTAAAGATTCTGAGGAAGTTTTTCGTTCTATTGCTGGTTTTCAGCACCATCATCGTTGTTATGGGTTGTGAGGACGCTATTCCAACCCAAAACCCACAAAAGCACACTCGTTTTGTGGCTGTGAGTTACGATGAACTAAACTCGGCGAATTCTGTCTTTGTTCTTCGTGATAATACAACTGCCACCTGCTATGCCATTTATCGTTCTCTCAACGGTGGCAATGGTGGAAACTCGAGTACAAGCTTGGGGCAAGTGAAATGTGAGTAAGCACACACAAGGAAAAGTCCATACGCTTTTTCCGGGGTGTGCTTTTTCTATTATGTGAATTATGTTATCTTTTCATTATGTCAGAATTCACAATCATTCTGTTTTATAAATACGTGCCCATTGAAAATCCGGAGGAATTGCGGGATGAGCAACGTTTAATTTGTGAGAAGCTGGGTCTAAAGGGCTGGGTTATTGTGGCAAAAGAGGGAATAAACGCTACACTCGAAGGTATGATAGAAAATATCAATGAATATCTGAAAGAATTTTTGTCTGATCCACGATTTGCAAATACACATATCAAAAAAAGCGCTGGAACAGGTGATGCCTTTCCAAAACTTTCTGTAAAAGTGCGCAAAGAAATAGTCACTCTTGGTTTAGAAGAGGACATAAATCCAAACGAAATAACAGGTAAGCATTTGAAACCAGAAGAATTGAAAAAATGGTATGAATCAGGGAAAAAATTCAAAATTATTGATATGCGAAATGATTATGAGTTTAAAGTCGGGCGTTTCAATGGTTCGATAATGCCAGATTTGCAAAACTTTCGAGATCTCAATAAAGAAATTTCAAAAATAGAAAATTATAAAGATGAAACTGTTCTGACTGTTTGTACTGGAGGTGTCAGATGTGAAAAAGCTTCTGGCCTTTTAGTTCGAGAAGGTTTCAAAGATGTCTATCAGCTCGATGGTGGAATAGTCAGTTATATAGAAAAATTCCCGGGATCGGAGTTCGAGGGCTCTCTGTATGTTTTCGACAGACGAATTATTATGGATTTTGACCCAAAAGAGAAACACAAGGTTGTAGGTACGTGTGAAAAGTGTGGAGTTTTTTCAGAGCGTTATGTAAACTGCAAAAACCCAATGTGTAACAAACACTTTCTGTGTTGTGAGGATTGCTCCGAGGATGACGGCAAAGCCTATTGTGGGGACCAGTGTAAAATGCTATATTCGCCAGCACAAACAGTATGAATCCCGAACAAAAACAATATAAGACAGAGTGGGATTTAAAACTACTATACAAAGACGAAAAAGATCCGAAAATAGAGCAAGGACTTAAACTTGTAGAGTCGGAGTGTGATTCTTTTGAGAAAAAATACAAAGATTCAGATTTCACATCTTCTGCCGATGAATTACTGAAAACCTTGAATGATTATGAAGATTTGAGTAAAAAAGCTGGCGAAGAAAAAACTTCTTACTATTTTTATTTCAGAAAAGATCTAAATTCCGAGGACAATATTGCTCAAGCTTTTTCTACAAAGGTAAGTAATCGAATGACTAAGGCTACGAACAAGCTGGTTTTTATTGACATAAAATTATCAAAAATACCAGAAAATAAACAAAAAAAGTACTTAAAAGATAAAAAACTGAAGAAATACTGGTATTTTTTGGAAAAAATCTTTAAAAACGCTAAACATGTTTTGACTGAAAAAGAGGAACAATTGGTCGGCCTACTTTCTCAAACTAGTTACTCTATGTGGGTTGATGGTCAGGAAAAACTTTTAACCAGTCAAACAGTTGACTACAAAGGTCAAAAACTTCCAGTCCAAAAAGCTCTCTCTATGATTTCTGAATTACCAAAAAATGACAGGCGAATTTTACATGAAAGTCTAAATAAAGTTTTTAAATCTATAAGTCATTTTGCTGAAGCGGAAATAAACGCTGTTTATAACTTCAAGAAAGTTATGGACGAGCGTAGGGGTTTTGAAAAACCATACAGTGCAACTATTTTGGGTTATGAAAATGATGAAAAAAATATAGAGAAGATGATCGAAACTGTTACCAAAAATTTCAAAATTAGTCAGCGATTTTACAAACTACACGCGAAGCTTTTGAAAGAGAAAAAACTTTCTGTTTCTGACAGAGCTGTCAAAATAGGGGAAATAAAGAAAAAATTTAATTTTGAAACAAGTGTTTCTATAGTCGGAGATATTTTTCATAAAATGGGTAAAGAGTATGGTGAAATTTTTTACAGAATTTTAAAAAATGGCCAGACTGACGTTTTCCCTAAAAAAGGTAAAAGTGGTGGCGCATATTGTGCTAGTAGCTACAATATGCCAACTTTTATACTTTTAAATCACAATGACGATATTCGTTCTCTAGAAACTTTGGCTCATGAAATGGGGCATGCTGTACACGGAGAAAGATCAAAAGTTCAGTCAATTTTTTACCAAGGATATTCCACTGCTACGGCTGAAGTAGCCAGTACATTTTTTGAACAAGTTGTTTTGTCAGAAATAGAAAAATATTTGTCGAATGACGAAAAAATTATCTTACTTCACAATAAAATAATGGGCGATATCTCAACTATTTTTAGACAAATAGCTTGTTTCAACTTTGAATTAGAATTACATCAAAGAATTAGAAAGGAAGGTCAGCTGTCAAAAGAAGAAATAGCTAAACTACTTCATAAACATCTGGAATCATACATGGGTGATGCTTTTTCCGTAACAGACGATGATGGTTATTTTTTTGTAAATTGGTCACATATACGTCGATTTTTCTATGTTTACTCGTACGCTTATGGTCAAATAGTCAGCCGAGCTTTGTTTGAAAATTGGAAAAAAGATAAAAGTTATATAAAAAAGATAGATCAGTTTCTATCAGCCGGAGGAAGCATGAGTCCAGACGAAATATTCAAAAAAGCCGGAATAAACACAAACGATCCAAAGTTTTTTGAAGCAGGACTGCAAAGTATAGAAAAAGATATAGAAAAATTAGAAAAACTTTCTTTAAAAATGAAATAGTTTGTGTTATGATTAGGCCATAATGAATTTTGGTGAGCACATAACTATAGATGGATATGGGGGAAATGAAAAACTATTAAATAATAAAAAGCTAATTCTTTCGTGCTTGAACAATTTGCCTACTATTTTAGGTATGAAAAAAATTTCTAAACCGGAAGTATATTTCGTCAAAGGAAATAATAAAAAAGATCCTGGAGGTTGGAGTGGTTTTGTGGTTATTGAAGAAAGTCACATAAGCATACACACTTTTCCTAGGAGAAGGTTTATAAGTGCTGATGTCTATTCATGCAAAAATGACATGAATCTCGCTCTAATCAAACGCTATTTTAAACAAAAATTTGAACTGAAAGAGCTTGAAACAAACTTTATAAAACGCGGGACGAGGTATCCAGTCAAAAATTTTTAAGATAAGTAACAAAATATTATAAAACACTTTTACAAAAAAGAAAGTTTACTTTCTGGTACTTTTGCTATTATTAGATAAATATTAAAATTTAGTACTAAAACAATGAAATTAACCAGCCGAAACGGCCTATTTTTAACTTTTTTCTCACTGGTTATGTTTTTTGGAGGTACGGGCTATGTTAGCGCCGACTTTAACCCACTTGATATAAATGGAAATAGTATTTTGGATAAAGATGAGTCGCAAATTTTTGTTGATTCAAACATTTCTTTACCTGCCGGTGAATATTTTTTCCAAAATCTGACAATAACAAACGGCTCCACACTTACACTCCTAGGAGATCCAGGTTCTCTTAATTCTTTCAAAGGCGTAAAAATTAACGCTACAAATTTGACGGTAGAATCTGGTTCGTCGATTTCTGCTAATGGAAGAGGTTATTTTATTGGTCCCGGTACTCCTCCTACCAATCTTTATTTTGCCGGTGCAAGTTATGGCGGAGTGGGTGACTCCAATATCGCTACATCTACTTATGGCTCGGCTACTTATCCTAGGGATTTGGGTAGTGGTAGTGGTGATAGTGGCGGGGGAGCGATTGAGTTTGTCATATCAAACACACTTTCAAACAATGGCTCAATATCTGCCAGTGGAAGAAGCTCCGGTAGTGGTGGCAGTATTTTAATAAATACAAATATATTAGCTGGTAGTGGAGTTTTCCAAGCAAATGGAGGAGGGATTTTTATTACGGGTTATTTTGCTAGCCTCGGTGGTGGTGGGCGAGTGGCTGTATATTACAAATCATTTTCATTTACAGGAGAAGTTGTGGCCAGAGGGGGTTGTGGTAGCTATGACGGTTTCTCGTTGACCTGTTCTGATAGTGGGACAGTTGGATTTTTTGATATTTTAAATAATAATTTTTGGACGAACACATCTTGGCGATTTTTAAAAAATGACGGACCTTTTCACTTCAATCATATTGTTTTAAAAAACAGTGCTAAAGTAAAAGCAGAAGATGGAGCTACTATTACAGCAAACGATTTAGTTTTAGACAATGTGTCAGTTCTAGATATTGCCGATAATGAATTGATTAATATTCCGATTATTAATATTAGTAACGGATCCAGTGCAACTCTTTCAGGAAGTGGAGCTCTAAATGCCGAGACAATAAATTTGACCGAAAATTCTGGCATAGTGGCTTCACCGCAAAAAATATTATATCTAAAAGTAAAAAATCTTACAGTTGAGTCGGGATCATTTATAAACGCAGACGAAAAAGGATATAGCAATGGCGTGGGGCCAGGAGCGCCTGTCGGAGATGCGCTGTATTTTGCCGGTGCAAGTTATGGTGGAGCGGGTTATCTTAACATTCCTTCGTCAACGTACGGTTCGTCTACAGAACCAGTAGATTTTGGCAGTAGCGGAAACGGTTATCATCCACACGGCGGGGGAGCAATTCGTCTTTTGGTTACAGGTACTCTTTCAAACGATGGCACAATATCGGCTGATGGTGGCAGTACATCAAGTGGTGGAAGTATTTATGTAACAGCAAATAATCTGATCGGCGCAGGGGCTTTTCACGCGAACGGTGGTCAGAATTATTGTCCGAATGTTTGTTTTGGTTCGGGTGGTGGAGGTCGCGTGGCTATTTATTACCAAAATTCTACTTTCAGCGGTGGTGCAGAATCTCTCGGCGGTTTGTTTTGTTACTACGGATGTCCACGTCTGGGCGAAAATGGAACAGTGGTCATGGAACAATATACACCTACTCCAGTTTGTACCACTGACTGTTTTTCAAATGTGTTGTTTATACCTGGGATAATGGGTTCAAGGTTATATCAATCAGGTGAGGAGTTGTGGGTGTCATCAAGTGATTCAAAACAAGCTGATCTGGCACTAGATATTCAAGGTAAAAGTATAAATGATATTTACACAAAAGATGACACGCAAAATAATGGAGAATTAGATGAGACTGGAATTGTTGATGATGTTTATAGTTTTAACATTTATCAGTCTTTCATAACTGATCTTAAAAATTGGAAGAATGATGGGACTATAAAAGATTATGCGTTCATACCATATGATTGGAGACTTTCTTTGAATGATATTATTACAAACGGTGCAACTACAACTGGTAATAAACTGTCATATACTCAAACACAGGATTTTTCTGAATCTTTTATTTTGAAAAAATTAGAAGAACTGCAGAAAAGTTCAAAATCAAAAAAGGTCACAATCATTGCTCATTCAAACGGAGGATTAGTCGTAAAAGCTTTGATCCAAAAATTAAAAGATACAAACAATCCACTTTACGATAAAATAGACAAAATAATATTTATAGCTGTCCCACAGGTCGGTACACCTGATGCTATGGCTGAATTACTACATGGAGAAAGTCTTAGCTATGGAACCATCATGTATGACCAAAGATCACGACAACTTTCTGAAAATATGCCAAGTATTTACAACTTACTTCCGTCCTCTGGTTATTTTACTACAATTGACCCAGCTTTTGCTGTTGATAAAGTGTTTTCTTTTGAGAACAAACCTTTTTTTAGTCCACAGACATCGCAATACGGTTTGTTTGTTTCAAACCCAACAGAACTGAAAAATTATGTTTTAGGAACAGATGGTAGATCTAAGCCAGCATACAATGACACTATTCAACCTAATATTGGCAACTCTTTTCTTTATTCACAGGCAGAAACTGTTCATCAATATCTTGACTCTTGGCAACCATCACAGACAACAAAAGTGATACAAGTGGCAGGGTGGGGGGAAGAAACTCTCGCAGGATTAGATTACAAAACTTATGCAGGGTTTTCTCCTCATACCGATTATCTTTCATATACACCTCGAATGGTTGTAGATGGTGATGGTACAGTGGTTGTACCAAGTGCTTTGTGGATGTCAACATCAACACCGAATGTGGAAAGATGGTGGGTGGATTTATCAAAATATAATAGATTATTCAGTCTTCATATTTCTAGAAAGCATAGAGATATACTTGAAATATCAAATCTTTCAGATTTTATTAAATCTGAAATTATCAGTTCTACATTCATTGACCCAAATAATATATTGGTTAATAATGCACCAAATTCAAGTTCTGATGCTCCACATCTCCACTACACTCTCCACTCACCACTGACTCTCGGCGTCACAGACTCGCAAAACAGATATACAGGTCAGGATCCCACAACAAGACAAATCAGAGAAGAAATTCCCGGTGTTACATATAGACAAATAGGTGATGTACAATTTTTATCGATTCCCGAGGGCATAGTTCACATTCTTAAATTAAAAGGATACCAAGATGGGAATTTTTCTCTAGATATTGATAAACAAGAAGGAAATACAATTACACAGTCAACTTCTTTTCAGGGGATTCCATCATCTGCTTCAACTGTTGTGACTATGAATATCGGTTCAAGTCTTGATGTTGCAAGCTCGACTCTCAATATTGATCAAAATGGAGATCAAACTGTAGATAAAATATTAAAAGCTGCTCCAGGTGGGATTACGGTATATGATGTAACCCCACCAGAAATATCTATTTCTTTCTCAACTTCAACTAGAGAAGTAATGTTTTCAGGTATTGATACTTCGCCAGTAACACTAACTCACTCAATTGCTAGTACTATCGCAGTAGATTATCAAGGTAATAAATCGGTACTTAATTATACTAGGTACAAAGAAAAACCAACGAGACTGAAGCTTTCATTTAATACTATTATACGCAATGAACTATCTACTACTTTTCCAAATACTAATGTACAATATAATTGGGCAGAGAAAAATGGGGTTCTTACAGATCTTGATACAAATGTAACAATAAAAGGTGTAGAAATGTTTGTGTTTAATTATAAAAAAGTTACGAATACGACAACAATCAGAGAAAAATTAAAAAATGGTACAAATACTAGCATTATTCGACAAGGGTTTGTTGTAGTAAAGGTTGAGACAGGAGGGAATGAAATTAAGATTAATTATTAATATTTAATTTTAGATCATATGGGTTTGATTACAAAAAATAAAGTTTTATCATTAAGTCTTATTTTGGGAATTGTAGCACTGATTTTTGGTTATATTTCTGATAGGGGTCAATGTTTTTTGGGCTATGGAAAATGCGAGCCAATCGCTTACACATTTTTAATTTTTGTTCCTCTATTTCTTTTAACTATTATTTTTTATTTTACTAAAGAACAATCTTTTAAGACGTGGATAAAGTTTATTTTTTGGTGGGTACCAATAACTATTTTTTTAGTGATTTTGTCACCAAAAAATCGAATAGATTTTTCACCTATAGAAAAAAAAACAACTTTTCTTCTTATGACCATAGGGTTAGTGTTTATTTCTTTAACTATAATTCTTTATAAATCTCTCAAAAAAGATTCAAATTAAAATAATAATTTAAAACCAAAAAAGTTGTCAAAAACTGATGCACAGTTGCTACTTGATATGTTGAACCAATTGTTAGATAATCTAATATAATTATGATAGAAAAACTAAACTTATCAAAGTTAGTATATAAAATTTCACTGGGGTCATTCATTCTAATATTTGTTGTTTCTATAGGTTTTACAGCAATAGTTCCAATAGGCAATACAGAAAGTTATACAGAATTCTTTTTCTATTTCTTTTCTTTAGTGATATCTGTTTTTGCTAGATACTTAACTCCGATTATGTTCATTCTACTAATCCTAGATTTTATTTTAAATAAAACAAAATACGAAAAAAAATCATTGATTAAAGGATTTTTTATAAATTTAGTATTTTTAGTAATTTATATTATATTTTATTTTTATTCATTAAAATATGGCATAGGGGGTTCTTTTCTCTAAATAATAAGAATAAAAATGGATTTCCAGAACATATTTGGAATATTAACGGGGATTCTAGTTTTTGTCGCATATGCTTGGTATTGCAGAGCAATCATCAAAGGCACAACAAAGTCAAATAGAATGACCTGGGTGACCGTCGCCATGGTATCATGAGTTCTTCTCCAGAGAGCTGGTCTAAAATAAGGGGATGGAATTTTAAAAATATACGGTAATCCAATTTTATAAAAAGAGGCACAAGATATTTGTCAGAAAATTTATATTAAAAATTAAATGGAACCACTTTTTAAAATAATAACTGGTTATATGAGCGGGATTGTGACAATAATTGCTGCAATTGTCTATCTTAGGGCAATTATACAAGGAAAAGTTCATTCAAACAGAGTGACATGGGGTATTTGGACTTTAGTCACTTTTCTTATTTGTATTTATTATTATCAAACTGTTGGATTAGTCAGTAGTATTTGGGTTAGCGTTGCTTATTTTTTTGGAACAGCCCTGACTTTTATTGCGCTTTTAAAATACGCAAAAAGTGGAGAATGGACATGGGTTGAAAAAATAGCTCTAGTTGGTGTTTTTATTACGGTTATTCTCCGTATTATTTTTAACTCTCCTATCGTAGCTTTATCTCTCACAATGCTAATAGATGCTATAGGAGCTATCCCTTTAATTATGACAGTTTACATAGATTCATCTGCAGATTACGGTCCAGCTTGGTTAATTGGTTTTATAAGCAACTTTGCAAATCTTTTTGCTGTAGAAAAATGGGATTTTAGTAACGCCGGATATCCTGTTTACATGGTGATTTTGACTTTAACCGTAACGGTTCTTATATATTTCCCAAGATTTCTCAGGAAAGAAATTTATTAACGATATATTGACAACTAAAAAAATTTTACATATAGTTGCTTCAAAACACGTTCTTTGAAAGGAACGAACATGATTCTATTACTGTCTGATCAAAGTGATGCTCACTACAAGTATGTCAAGAATATTCTTGATGGAATGGGGGTGGAAACGGTAACGATGAATACCACTCGATTCCCGACAGAGGAATCAATCTCATTCTCGACATCTACTAAAAACCGCAACATCTTGTTGTTAGAAATTGGTGGCGTGTCGTTGGAAGGAAAGGATATAAGTTCAGTATGGAACAGAAGGACTCCTCCTACCGTCCATAAAGTGCAAGATCCTCACGTAAGGGAATACATAGATAAAGAATCACAATCCTTCTTCGATTCTTTACCTTACCTGGTTAATGCTTTTTGGATTAATCATCCTGAGGCATTGAAAAGTGGATCGATGAAAACTCACCAACTTCGAGTAGCATCGGAATCTGGACTCAGCGTACCAGACACCTACATTGGAAACTCACCAGCACAGATGCGAGACTTTGCTTATAGGTACGATTATTTAGCAGTGAAATCGATTTTCATGCCAGCCGTTCAGATTTCAAGTGACACTGAAAACGATCGCTTAATTCTTTACACGAGAAAAGTGTCGAGAAGTGACATTATCAACTTAGTTGAAAGAGCTCAGAATTGTCCAGTGATTCTTCAGCCATACGTCGAAAAAGATTTTGAACTTCGAGTAACTGTCGTTGGTAATAGTACCTTCGCTTGCGCCATACACTCCCAGAAGTCTAAAAAAGCGATGGAAGATTGGCGTCGGTATGATATCGCTAACACACCACACTCAGTTTTTGAGTTGCCTCAAGAAATTCATCAAAAACTGATCACGTTTACAAAGTCTTTAGGTTTGGTTTTTGGCTGCGTTGACATGATAGTAACACCTAAAGGAGAATTCGTTTTCCTTGAAATCAATCCAAATGGGCAATGGTTATGGATTGAACGTTTGACTGATATGCCTATTGGTAGAGAGCTGGCAAGACTCATTGTCGTTGGAGGTGTGGATAGTGCGGTTGATTCACAGCAAGAGAGGTGATATACTCATCAAGTGGAGGAGAAGTCCATGAACCCTCAGATTGCTGCGTCGCTGTCAAACGGCGAGAAGACATACTTCCCGCCAGAAGAAGTTCCGTTGCTACCGATCACCTTCGCCTTCGGCGAGCCGGTGAATTCAGACAAAATGGCGCTCGAAATGTCAACTTCCTTCAGCGGGGAAGAAAGCATGACGGGTGTCAATGGTGGTTACGACACCGGAGGTTAGCGGTGAAGTTACCACAGGTTCTTTTTGAGGGAGTTGAGACCGTCCGGTTCTCAGCTCCCTTTTCGTAAAAGTTAAAAAATAATTTGATGCGACTAGATAAAAATTTAATAAATAGAATTAAAAAAGAAATTTTAGAAATGGTCAATAAAGACCAATCTTTGAGGTACACGAATAAACTTGATGCTAAATTCGATAGGGCTAATTCTTTGAAACTCAAAAAAATTATAAATCAAGTTGGTTGGCCAAAGAAAAATGACTTTGGTCAGGAAATTTCTTCTGGCGCATGGCTTATTGTTCAACATTCAGATCATGATCTAATGTTTCAAAAAGAGTGCTTAAAGTTAATGAAGCAAATGGTTAAAGAAGGTCAAATAGACAAAAAATTAGTCCCATTCCTTGAAGACAGGATACTTGTAAATGAAGGTAAAAAACAAAAATATGGTACACAATTTTATAAAGACAAGATAAATGGGAAGCTTATTCCAAAACCAATAAAAAATCTGAAAAATGTTGATAAATTACGGATTTCAGTAGGACTAGAACCTATTGAGGTTTATGCAAAATTACTTCAGGATTCAATTGATAAAATTGAAAAATCAAATTAAATAACTATTCTATATTTTCTTAATATGTTAGAATTACAGACAGTTTGACTATTATTTCATGATTCCTGAATTTCCAAATTTCAAAAAACTCGAACTATCTGATAAAGAAGATGTGGAAAAATTCACTTCCAAATTTCCTCCATATTCTGATTTCGATTTCGTTTCTATGTGGTCTTGGGATATAAAAGGTGAGATGAGAATTTCTCAGTTATATACTAATTTAGTAGTGCGTTTCACAGACTATCTTACTGGTGAGCCATTTTATTCATTTTTGGGGAATAATAAAGTGAATGAGACGGCAGAAATATTACTCAATTCTGCCGTTGAAGAAGAAATAAAACCTAGGCTCTGTTTAGTACCAAATGATAGTATCGAAGGGATAATGCTTAACAAATTTAAAGTTGAGGAGGATTTAGATAACTTTGATTATATCTATGATTTGAATGAAATTTCTAGATATACAGGAAATCAATTTGTAAAAAAAAGAAATAAAATAGTCCACTTTTTAAAGTTGCTTCCTGGTATTAAAGTTGAAATTTTAAATATAAACAATAAGTCAATAAAAGATAATATACTAAAGTTAGATGAGTTTTGGTTAAAAAATAAAACTCAAAAGGATGCGAACTTTAAAATAAAAAATGAATTCTTAGCTACAAACAGATTTTTTGAGTCTGCTATCGATAACACGTTTGGTGTTGGAATATTTGTAAATAAAAAACTAATTGGCTACTCAATTTTGGGTTTAGTTGCTAATAATTATGCCATATCTCATTTTTGCAAAGCAGACACTCAATTTATAGGAATATATGATTTTTTAATGAGAGAAACGGCTAAAATACTAGTTGATAAAGGTTATCTTTTGTTAAATTACGAACAAGATCTTGGTCTACCAGGTCTTAGAGAAAATAAAAAATCTTTTATGTCAAAATACCTTAGAAAATTTACAGTTGGCTTTACCCACTGAACTCCCTAACCTGCAACTGGTAATTTATGTTACAATTAGCTTAACTTAACACATGTCTTATAAAATAAAAAATTTTTTAATAAAAAATATAACGATAAACATAACTCTGGTAATGTTTGCTTCGTTGACAGTGTGGTGGATTATTCTAGATCCGTTTTATAATGGTGATAATTTAATTCACGCCAAATATATTTGGGGTTCGTGGTATCAGATTATAGCTATTTTTGGGGGGATTTTAGGTCTATATATTTCGAAATCATTTGGAGGATTAAAAAGTTTTTTAGGTAAATCAATAATTTTCTTTTCTTTAGGTCTACTATTTCAGTCTATAGGGCAAAGTGTGTATAGTTATTATAATCTTTTTGCTAGTATACAAGCACCCTATCCTTCATATGGAGATATAGGCTATTTTGGTAGTATAATCTGGTATATTTTAGGTGTCGTATATCTTGCACGAGTTTCTGGGGTAAAAGTCTCATTCAAATCTATACATAACCAATTATTATCAGTATTGTTACCACTTTTATTATTATGGGTATCTTATTCATTCTTTCTTAAAGATTATGCTTTTGATTGGTCTGATAAATTGAAAGTTTTTCTAGATTTTGGATACCCATTAGGACAAGCTTTCTACTTATCTTTAGCGATATTAACTCTGATATTATCAAGAAAAGTTTTAGGTGGCATGATGAAAAAACCTGTGATTTGGTTTCTAGTTGCTTTGATAATGCAGTATGTATCCGATTTTAATTTTTTATATCAAGCTAATCATAACACCTGGTTTGTTGGAAGTTACGGAGATTTTTTGTACATGTTTTCCTATCTTATAATGACAATCAGCATCATGCAGGTTTCTATTGTTTTGAAAAATATAAAGAATACTTAAAATTATGAATATTGCGCTACCACTTACACAAATAGCAGTCAAAATCATAAAAGAGCAAGCTCTTATTATCGGTCCTCTTGCTTGGTCTGAAGCGAAAAAAGTTCAAGGTCTAAGTATTATTGATTCTGTAAAAGGGGAAGTGGCTTTTAGTGATAATGATCAAAAGGAAGTTGTAAATAGGCTTGTCAGCCAGTATGACAAACTTTTTGGCAGAGCTTCACGTGAAGTTTGTAGAGATGCCGTTGTCTCTCTTATTGCTGATCTTACACCATCTGAAATACCATCCAGTTTAGCTTAGATTTCCAATTATACTGTGTTCGGGGTAATATATAAAAATGGAAAATGATGAACTGAAATTTGTAACTGAGAATCTCTATAAACAGAATTTAGAGCTTGCAGTTAAAAATAAGACCCTTTCTCTTCTTGATAAACTTTACTCTATAAGTATTTTAGCTCTTCAACCAAAGAATCTCGCAGAGAGAGTAAATTCGACGATACAAATTGATTTTAATTTCGAATTAGTTGGCATTTTTCTATATCAAGAAGAAAAAGACATATTGTCTCCACTGTATTTCTCAAAATCAGATAGATTACACAAAGTTGAATCTAGTTTTAATATTTCTTTAGATTCCATCCCTATAACAAATGTTTCAAAGAATACTTTTTTGAATAAAATCTTCAAAGATAAATCAATGGTTTACACGGAAGAATTGACGGACGTTTGGGATTCCCTGGTTTCAAAAGAAATTTTTAATAAAATTAAATCAGATGGTCACATAGAGTCATCGATACTTTACCCACTTATTATAGAAAATAAGCCTATAGGAGTTTTGCTTCTAAGTTTGAACCGTAAGTACTCTGAACTTGTTCAATACGAGAAAGATTCTATAGGTGCATTCATAAATGTAATATCTGTTGCTTTGGATAAATCTATGCTGTATGAGCAATTAACTAATACTAATGAAAAACTTAAGATTGCCAATGAGAATCAGGCCAGTCTGATGCATTTTATGAACCATCAGGTTAAGGGTCGCCTGGGTAATGCCAAAAATATTTTTGCTGAGCTTTTGACAGATGACTACGGAACGATATCGGATTTTGCTCGACCACTACTTCAAAAAGGTTTAGAGGAAACAGATCTTGGTGTAACCTATGTTCAAAATATTTTGAAAGGATCGAGTGCTGAAAATGGAACATTGCCGTATGAAATGAAACAAATGAATTTCAAAGATGTCGTGGAAAAAGTTGTGGCAGAGCAGAAAACTTTTGTGGAAGCTAAAGGTTTGAAATTTAGTTTGAAAGTTAGTGATGGGGATTATGGTATGACAGGCGATAGTCTAGAACTTTCTGAAGCAGTCAAAAATATGATTGATAATTCTGTGAACTATACTCCATCTGGAAGTGTTGCAATTGAACTTTCTCAAACTGGCAAAAAAATTAAATTAAGTATTAAAGATACTGGTGTTGGCATTGCCGAAGAGGATAAAAGTCGTCTGTTCAAATCTGGTGGTAGAGGGGCGGATTCTCTCAAGGTAAACACCAACTCCACAGGATATGGCCTAGTCTTCGTAAAGGGCGTTGTAGAGGCCCATAAAGGCCGTGTTTGGGTTGAATCCGAGGGTAGGGATAAGGGTGCTACTTTCTATCTAGAGCTACCTATCCAGATTTGATAAACAAAGAGTTTTTGACCTCTTTTGGATGTCGGGTTATGCAGGTCAATTATTTCAATAGGTTTTAGATTTTGAAATTGGAAGTCGCACGAAACAATACGTGTTCCGGGTCTGCATTCCTTTTGGATTTTTGCTGAAAGTTCATCCATTTTTGAAGACAAATAGACAAAAATATGTGTCGCTTCTTTCAAATCAGTCTTGAAAAAATCTTTTCTGATTATTTGAATATTTTTATATTTTCTTGTTTTCCATTTTGATATTAGGAAAGGTAAAAAGGCGATATCTACTCCGACAGTTTTTATTTCTGGATTTTGCTCCACGGCCTTGATCAAAACCCTTCCATCTCCACAGCCGAGGTCGTAGAAAATATTATTTTTTGTTAATTTTAAACTTTGTACGACTTGCTCTTCTATTTGAGATGGAATAGGGATAAACGGCGCAGCTATGACGAACTCTGCCCAGATTTGGGCAATCAAAAGCAGGATAAATCCAATGCAAACAAACAGGCTGAAAATGACAAAGATTAAATATAAAACTATCATTGTTCAAAATATACATGAAAGGTGTATCTGTTACAATTAGCAAATGGCACAAGAAAATGTTTGGGATAGGGAATATAGAAAATCGAAGCTTTTGACCAAAGAAAATAAGCCACAGGCTGATGTTGTTCGTTTTGTGCAATTTCTTAAAAGAGAACAGGGGATTGAGGTCTCAAATCTTAGAGTTTTAGATTTGGGTTCTGGAACAGGCCGAAACAGTTTTTATTTTGCTGAACTTGGGGTAAAAGTTATCGGTTTAGAAATTTCAGATGCTGCTCTTACAATTGCAAAGGAAAACATTAGGGAACATCTCAAAACATCAGGCGTATCATACGATATATCGTATGATAAGAAAAATATAGGGGAGAGACTACCATATGAAAATTCAACTTTTGATATTTTGCTTGACGTGACTTCATCAAATTCGCTTACGGAATTAGAAAGGGAGATGTATTTAATCGAAACGCATAGAGTTTTAAAAGAGAGCGGATATTTTTTCGTAAAAGCTTTGTGTAAAGATGGGGACGAAAATGCAAAAACACTTCTTAAAAAATTCCCTGGAAAAGAAAAAGATACATACGTTATGCCTGATATCGGCATAGTTGAGAGAGTTTGGACCAAAGAAGATTTTGTGCGGACGTATGAAAAATATTTCACAATCGTGGGTCTCGAAAAAAAGACAAGCTATACCCGAATGAACGGTCGCTCCTATAAACGCAACTTCTGGATAGGGTATTTAAGAAAATAGACAACAAAAAAGGAGCTGGTCAGGCTCCTTTTACATTTTTAACGACCGATTTACGTTTACAGCATGTATTGCTGATTCTTGACGAGACGCTGGTAGTACTCGCACGTCTGAGCAAGTTCAGTGTGGCTACCTTCTCCGACGAGTTTACCCTTGTCAAAAACAAAGATCTTGTCGACGCTCTTGATGGTGCTGAATCGGTGGGCGATAATAATCGTCGTCCTACCTTTGCTCACCATCTCGATCGCTTCACGGATCATTGCTTCGTTCTCTGAATCGAGATTGCTCGTTGCTTCATCGAAGATCAGGATGTCAGGCTCTTTCACAAGAGCTCGAGCAATCCCGACCCGCTGACGTTCTCCACCAGAAAGCTTTACTCCACGTTCGCCGATAATGGTATCGAATCCGTTTTCTAGTCGATCCCAAAATCGGTCGATTCGCGAAAGTTCTGCAATTGTGCGGAGTTCGTGGTCAGTGACAAGCGACCCTTTGCCATTCAGTCCGTACGTTATGTTGTAGCGGAGCGATTGATCAAAAAGCGAAACGTCCTGATCGACGATACCGATCGAACTACGGAAGTGCTTGAGGTCGAGTGTGCGCAAGTCGTTGCCGTCTATTTTGATACGGCCTCCGACAGGATCCTGTCCTCGGACAAGTGCCTTGATGAGTGTTGACTTGCCTGCGCCGGATGCTCCGACAAACGCCACAGTCTTTCCTGCTTCGATAGTAAAACTAACACCATCGAGGGCAGGACCAACTGGTTTTGAAGGTTCATTTTTAGGCGCATCCTCATCTTCTTCATCCTCACTCGATTCCGCTTTCTCTCTTCCTTGATACTTGAATGTGACGTTTTCGAATTCGATTCTGCCAATATATTTTTCAGGTCGAACCGGATTATCGATAACCTTCACATCAGGCTCAATGGAAAGCATGTCAAAGTATTTCCTAATTGAAGTGTATGCACGGATGATTTGTCGATGCAATCCGCTCATTTCACCTAGATTACCCAACGCGTTTGATGTCCACGTTGTGAACATGACCCATTCACCAAGAGTGTATTTACCACTCATGACTTGGTTTGAAGCGTAGATCACAACAATGAGCCGGGCGATCTGCGGAATCGAGTCCCGCAACGCCGCCCAGTTTAGAAATCGCAACCATACATTTTTTGTAAAGGTGTACGCTTTCTCCTGGCTGTCGTGACATTCGTCTGTAGCTCGTTCCTCCTGCGCTTGCACCATGATCATCCCAATATTACGGATGATCTCTCCCTTCAGCTTGGAATCTTGAATGTTTAAATGTTCGATCTGTTTGAAGTCGCTACGGAACGAACCATTAAGTCTCCATATGAAGATGAGGCAGGTCACAAGACTTACCAGTACAATTAGTCCGATCTGAGGTGCCCAATAGAGAAGCACGCCAGTTAGAATCATAATTTCTACTACGAGTGGAAGCGCTTGGTAGACAAGTAACTGCATCATGTTTTCCAAGGCGTTTTCGCCGCGGTTGATGACGCTCTGCTTGATACCAGAATTTTCACTCGTATGCTGTCCGATTGAAAAACCGAACAACTTCTGCATCGTGTATTCCTGCATCCGCTCAGGGATTGCACCATCGAGCTTTTCAAGCTCATAGCGTTCGCGCCATAGCCGGAAGGCCGTGACACGAAAGATCCAGAGGGTGATAAGACTTACAACAAAGAGGTAGAAACTCATGCCCATCTGTTTTTTAGACAGCTGGTCGATAAGTTTACTCATGAGGAACGGCCCACCAAGATTCAGGATCTGGTTTACAGCAATGAAGCCGAACACACCAGACACTGCCCATTTCAAGGGGCTGTATACTTTCCATAAATCTCTCAAGAACTTTTTCAAAGGGCTCCTCCAGACAGAAAAACAGGCACAATGCCTTCTGCTATAATTATAGCATTTATAAAAAGTATGTCAATAGAACCGTATAATTATGAAACACGGCTAAAATATAGTGTTGTTTCATTTAGAAATTTGCTACAATATTCTTATGAACAAAAAGATTTTACTTTCTGGCATACAGCCGAGCGGGAAGCCTCATATTGGAAACTATTTTGGGATGATGAAGCAAATGATAGAAATGCAGGATTCGCACGAGTCATATTTTTTTATCCCCGACTATCACGCACTCAATTCTGTCCAAGATAAAGAAGTGTTGAAAGATAATATTTTAAATCTAGTTATCGATTATCTAGCCATTGGTTTTGATCCACAAAAATCAGTCATTTTCAAACAGTCAGATGTATCTGAACATACAGAACTTGCCTGGATTTTCGACACTATTACACCAATGGCATACCTTGAACGTGCACATGCATATAAAGATGCTGAAGCCAATAAAAAAGAAATAAATGTCGGAACATTTAACTATCCAATGCTCATGGCAGCCGATATTTTACTATACGATGTTGATGTTGTGCCTGTTGGGCAGGATCAGAAACAGCATGTTGAGTACGCTCGCGATACGGCACAAAAATTTAATAATATTTTCAAAACAGAAATACTTAAACTTCCTCAATCAAAAATTATGCAAGAAGTCGCGGTTGTTCCTGGAACAGATGGGCAGAAAATGTCGAAGAGTTACGGAAATACTATTCCGCTTTTTGCTACACATGACGAAATAAAAAAAGCTGTCATGTCTATCGTGACGGACTCTAGAGGTATCGAAGAAAAAAGAAACCCAGAAGAAGATAATGTTTTTAAACTCCACAGACTTTTTTCAACACAGGACGAATTAAATGATTTACGGCAAAAATATGAAAATGGTGGTTTTTCTCACAAAGAATCAAAAGAAATTCTTATCAAAAATATAGAAACTTTCATTGCGCCTCTTCGAGAAAAAAGAGAAAAACTGGCTCATGATGTAGACTACGTACTCGATGTTTTGAAAGAAGGTGGCAAACGAGCAAAACAAAAAGCCGAAAAGAAAATGGATCAGGTGAGAGAGGTGATTGGGGTTAAGTTGTATTAATCAATGAAGAATATAAAGGAATACTTAAAAAGTATTATTTTCTCTCTTAATTATTCATTTAGATTTGTCCCAAGGGCAACATGGGTGATGGTTTTTTTGTATATATTTTCTGGAGTTTTGGGTTACGGGAATTCATTTCTCTTGGGTAAATTGGTTGATGTTGTCATTCTTTCAGTTAAGACTTCATCATCTGAAGTTTGGTACATGATTATAATTTACGCTGTTGTCAGTGGACTCCCTGGGATAATTAGTAATTTACAACTTTATGTAAATAGACGCAGGATGGTTAAACTTCAGATGGAAATAGAGTTAGACATTATGAAACAGCGAGAAAAAATTGATATTGCTCGTTATGAAGACCCAAGATTTCAAGATTTAATCCAAAGAGCTTTTAGAAATGGCCCAAATCCTATCTACCAACTAAGTAATACACAGTTTGATATTTTAAGAGCGGTCACCGGTTTAATCACTGGAACTATAATTGCAATTCGTTTTGATGTGTTTGTATATTTAATAGTTGTGATTGCTGCAATACCCAGTTTTATAACTGACATAAAGTTTGCTGGCCAATCTTGGAGTATTTGGTCAAAGGACTCACCTGAACAACGTCGTTTTGGAGATCTTCGACAGCATTTTATTTTTAGAATTTTTCTGATTGAAACAAAATTACTTCAATCTAGTGGGAAACTATTGAGTTGGATGAGGAAAATTTTGGCGGACTTTGGAGAAAAACAATTAAAATTAGAGAAAAATAGAGTCTGGTTAACTTCTGTAACTGATGCAATTGCGCTTCTAGGTTTAGCATGGGGTTTGATTTTAGTATTGAAGGGGGTTGTATCTTCACAATATCAAGTAGGTACTTTTGTATTCATGGTCGGAGTTTTAAATAGCGTACGAGCTTCAATTACAAATTTGCTAGAAATGATATCTGGACAATACGAAAATAATCTTATTGTTCGTGATATGCAAGAGTTTATGAATACAAAGCCGATTGTAATTGAATCTAAAAATCCAAAAATTCTTAATATAAAAATGGCGCCAGAAATAATATTTGAAAATGTTAGTTTTAAATATGATAATTCAGACAAATTAATTTTAAAAAAGATAAATTTAATTTTACGAGCGGGGGATAACATTGGTCTTGTGGGGAATAATGGCGCCGGAAAAACAACCCTAGTAAAACTTTTATGTAGAATTTACGACCCAACCGAAGGAAGAATAATAGTAAACGGAGTCGACTTAAGAGAAATTTCAATAAAAGAATGGTGGTCATATCTTGCCGTAATGCTTCAGGATTATGCAGGTTATGATTTCCTTGTTAAAGATGCAATAGCTATAGGTCGATCTGACAAACCAGCTAATTTTACAAAAGTTGTAGAAGCTGCTCATGTTAGTCAATCTCATGTTTTTATTGAAGAATGGAAAGACAAGTATGATCAGCAACTCGGAGTAGAATTTAGCGGTAAGGAACCATCAAAGGGCCAGAGACAAAAGCTTTCAATTGCAAAGACGTTGTATCGTGATGGATTAGTTATGATTTTGGATGAACCGACAGCATCAGTTGATGCTGAGTCTGAGTCAAAAATATTCGATTCAATAGAAAATCTTCCAGAGGACAGAACTGCGATTTTAATTTCTCATGATTTCTCCACAATTTCTGCTTGTGATAAAATTTTTGTTCTTGATGAAGGGAAACTTATTGAAGAGGGGGATCATAAAGAACTCATGAGCCAAAAAGGAAAATATGCAGAGTTGTATAATCTCCAAGCAAAAAGATTTAAAAAATAGTTAAAATATGATAAGATTTAACATCATGAATCCCGTTAGAGTTTTACTACTTGGGTAAGTGGAAAATATAGAATGTAACTGCTAATATTGATTATAACTTTGAATTTAATAATTAAAAACTCTAACGGGATGAAACGAACGTATAATAAAGATATTGGTGAACAAGTCGGACAGGAAGTCGTTGTTTCGGGCTTTGTTCACACACTTCGGGTACAGAGTAAGATTATTTTTCTTATTCTTCGCGATGTCACGGGTGTTATCCAGACAGTTGTCGAAGCCTCGAGTCCGGCATTTGAAACTGCAAAAGGCCTATCGCATGAGTCAGTTATAACGATAACAGGAAGAGTTAAAGAAGCAAAACAAGCGCCGGGAGGCTTTGAAATAAATGTCTCTAGTCTGGAAGTATTATCGGTCGCAGACCCTGAACTACCGATCCCGGTGGTAGTGAAGGGTAGTGACGAAGAAACAGAAGCGCCGACACGGTTTGACTATCGTTGGATTGATTTGAGAAAACCAGAAAAAACAAAAATCTTTAAAATTTGGACGGCACTTGAAAAAGGTTTTAGAAAATATTGGGACAATAATAATTTTATACAACTCTATCCGCCAGCATTTATGTCGACTCCGAGTGAGACGGGAGCAGAAGTTTTTACCGTAAACTATTTTGATCGAAAAGCATATCTCGCCCAGTCTCCACAGTTTTACAAACAAATGGGCATGGCAAGTGGCTTTGAAAAAGTTTTTATGGTTGCACCGGTTTTTCGAGCTGAAGAGTCGTTTACCACAAGGCACCTGACCGAGTTTACTGGTTGGGACTTTGAAATATCTTACGTCAATTCTCATCACGACGTCATGGATGCAGAAGAGGGAATGATTGTCTCGGGCTTTGAACAAGTGTTGAAAGAATTTCCTGAAACTAAAATCGAAGTTCCGAGTCAGCCTTTTCCGCGCATCACAATGCTTGAAGCAAAGAAAATTTTGAAAAGTTTAGGTGTGGAAAGCGGAGAGGAACATGACTTGTCTCCAGAAGAAGAACGCGCGATAAGTGAATATGTTAAGAAAGAGCACAATCACGACTTTGTTTTCATTCATGAATATCACAAATCAAAAAGTGCTTTCTATCACATGCGTTTAGAGGAGGGAAGCGATCGTTCACGCAGAGCAGATTTACTCTATCGTGGTCTAGAAGTGACAACGCTGGCTCAAAGAGAACACCGTGTAGATATTTTGACCAAGCAAGCCGAAGAAAAAGGAATGTCACTCGAACCACTGAAAGACTACATAAACTTTTTCCGATACGGGTGTCCTCCACACGGCGGAGCAGGAATCGGCCCTGGACGTTTTATCATGAAAATTTTGGATTTGCCAAATGTGCGCGAGGCGACGTACCTCCCACGAGATGTTAAGAGATTGAATCCGTAAAATCACCTCATCTGCGTTGTTGTCGTTCAATTTTTCTCGTTCACCGTACGTTTAGTACGGCTCACTCTAAAAATCTCCGACGCCTAGCATCTGAGGCAATTTTACGGATTCAGAGACCAGCAGAATAATTTTTAAAATTTAATAAAATAAATTCAACCCGTCTGCGTGTGAACGCAAACGGGTTGTGTGTTGGGGACCAGCACTAGGGCCAGTCGTTTTCGTCGGCCTCTAGCTCGGCGTCGAGGTCATGAGTCTCCCCGAAGTCGTCATCATCGAAATCATCGAAGTGGTCATCCATGTAGTTGAGCTCCTCCATGGTTTCTGCACCTCGAGCTTTCCGAGCCAACGCTTCGGCGACGTCTTTCACACCGATCAGGCTTAAGTATTCGACAAACGCTTGACGTTCAGCGAGCTTCTTAAGCAGCTGTTCGTTTCTCATCGTGTACCGGAAGATTCGGTGATAGTTATCACTGTATCTTCCGTCTTGGCTCATCCCCATACTGGAAGCGAAATCGAAGTTCGTGAGTTGATCCCTCTCAGGATTTTTCGCTCTCTGATGACGAGTTTGAATCATCCAGCTGCTTCGCAGAAAGCTTCCACCGGCAATAGTGTGCAGATAGTCTCTGTATTTCTGCGGTCTGCCGTAGAAAACTTTCTTATCGAGGATCATCTGGCCGTCGAGACAAACAATCATGTACAGATATGTCTGTCCAGCGATGAGATCCTTGAGCTTGACCGGTGTCAGTCGATTCTTTTTCTTGAGGCTCATGCTTTGCTCCAGTGCGCCAGAGGCGCGGAAAGGGGTCAAAAAACTTCCAACTTCAATTATGGCATATAATATACTCTGTTGTCAATAGAGATAAAACTGCCATAAATAAGGCTATTTTGTTATAATAATTTCAAATGGACTCTGAGTTCAAAGTCAAAACGCATATATTTGAAGGGCCACTTGATACACTTCTTTCTCTTATTGAAAAGCGGAAACTTTTTATAAATGATATCTCGCTTGCCCAGGTTGCCGATGACTATATTGCTTATATAAAAAGTTTGGAGAATTTTCCGATCGCTGACTCTGCGCATTTTATATTGATCGCATCGACACTAGTACTCATCAAATCCAAGTCGCTTTTGCCGACGCTCTCGCTTACCGAAGATGAACAACATAGTATCGAAGACCTCGAGGCACGACTCCGAGAATATAAAAAATATAAAGAATTAAGTCGACATCTGAAAGATCGGTTTGGTATTAACGTGGAGTATTTGCGACAGCCGTCAAAAGAAAAAATGGTGGTGTTTACGCCAGACAAAAATACTTCTGTTGGTAGAATAGAAGAAACAATCCAAACGATAATCATGGCAATGCCGAAAGTTGAACGTGTACCAAAAGCGGTTGTCCAAAAAGTTATAAGTTTAGAAGAAATGATAGAAAGTTTAACTGAACGAATAAAAACTAGCATGAAAATGAGTTTCAAGGATTTTGCTGGTATTGGCAAAAAAGAAAAGGTAAATATTATTGTCAGTTTTCTGGCTATGCTAGAGCTGGTAAAACAGGGTATTATACAAGTACGTCAAGATCGAGACTTTCATGACATAGAAATCGAGAATCAGTCTGTTGGGGTTCCAAGATATTAAATTTAAAAAATCCCAATGACCAAACTCCAATGACCAATAAAATAACAAATGATTTAGTTAACAAAATAGAAGCAATACTTTTCTATATTGGGGAGCCTGTTTCTATAAACTCTCTTACAAAAATTTTGGACATTTCTAAAAAAGAAGTGGTCGGCGCAATAAAAGAGTTGGGTACTATTTTGGAAAATCGTGGGGTCAGGATTGTGGAGCACGATGATGAGATTGTCATGGTCACAGCACCTGAACTTTCTAGTGTAATAGAAAAAATGGTCAAGGAAGAGCGGGAGCGAGACTTGGGACGAGCGGGTATTGAAACGCTTTCTATTATTGCCTACAAAGGTCTAGTCAGTAAAAAAGATATTGAGTATATTCGCGGGGTAAATTCTCAATATGCTCTGCGCAGTTTGCTTTTGCGAGGACTTATTACTAGAGAAAATAGTAAGACAGACGAGCGTATGGTAGTCTATAATATTACGGGGGACACACTGCGTTTTCTCGGTCTGACATCTGTTTCTGATTTGCCTCAATATAGAGAAATGCAAAAACAATTGGAAATAAAAGAGGAAAATGCAGAGGAATCAGAAATTGAAGATGAAAATTAAAAATGGAAAATACTGAACAAGCACCAGAACCAATATCAAAAGTCTTTCTTGTCTTAAATGCAGTTATTGTATTACTCATCGCTTTTATGGCATTTGTTATTTATTCAGCCATGCATTTGCCAGCACAAACAAAAGAAACTTTGTCCGGCAAAAGTGTCAGTCCGGTAGCCTTTAATAATCTAGATTTACAGGCCAAGTCAGTGTACGTTTTTGATGTGGTCGAAAAGAAAGTTATTTTCAAAAAAAATGAGTTCGCCCAGTTTCCTCTAGCATCACTAACAAAAATGATGATGGCACTGACAGCAACAGATCTTTTTCCGGCTAATTCTCACGTCACAATCAAAAAAGAATTTTTGCAGGAGGAAGGAGATACTGGACTTTTAGTTGATGAATCATGGAAACTGAAAGATCTTTTGGATTTTTCACTTGTTGTTTCTTCTAACGACGGTGCACGGTCAGTTGCATCCGTAGTTGGAGCGATGGATTTGAAAACGGATAACTATGATATGGGCAGAAAAGATTTTATTGAAAAAATGAATGACGAAGCTCGTACACTCGGCTTGAAACAAACATATTTTGTAAATGAAAGTGGTTTGGATGAGGGAGAAACATCTGGTGGCTATGGATCAGCACTGGACGTCGGAAAACTTATGGAATATATTTTGAAAAATAAGCCACAACTGCTTGAAGCGACAAAATACGAAAATCTGACTATTGATTCTATAAATGCAGAGCATACAGTAAAAAATACAAACATAGATATAGGAAATATTCCTGGGCTGATCGCTTCAAAAACAGGCTACACTGATTTGGCTGGCGGGAACTTGGCTATTGCTTTTGATGCTTCTATCGGTCGGCCAATTATTGTCGTCGTTTTGGGCTCAACTATTGATGGGCGTTTTGATGATATTTCTAAGCTTGTACAGGCTAGTTTGGCTTATATTGCCGAGTAATGTAGACTAGGTATATGTGTGGAATAGCTGGCCTAATAGAGCCAAATATAGACAATAAAGAGAAGGTTATAGGGGACATGGTCTCCACTTTGATTCATAGAGGTCCTGACGATCAGGGCTTTTATGTCGATAAATACGTCGGTCTAGGAATGCGCAGATTGTCTATCATCGACCTTGCTTCTGGACGACAACCAATCACTTCCAAAGACGAAAAATTACTGATTTTTTTTAATGGTGAAATATATAACTACAAAGAACTTCGTGAGGAGCTAGTTGTAAGAGGTTATAAATTTAAAACAAAAACAGATACAGAAGTTATTTTGCACATGTATGAGGAATACGGCCAAAAAATGTTGACCCGACTTCGTGGCATGTTTACGTTTTGCATTTATAATACAGAAACACATCAGGTTTTTTTAGCTCGAGATTTTTTCGGCATTAAACCGCTGTATTATCTGATTCAAGACAAGAAAATTGTAGCTTTTTCTTCCGAAATAAAAAGTTTCCTGACTTTTCCTGGATTTAAGCCAGAAGTAAATGATAGCGCCGTCTTTAACTATCTTTCTTTTCAGTATAACCCACTTGTCGAGACATTTTTCAAAAATGTTTACAAACTTTTGCCAGGGCACTCTATACACATTGATATTTTGACCGGAGAAACAAATATAAAAAAATATTGGTCTTTCGAATTTGAACAGACTGAAAAAATGGATGAAAAAACAATGTCAAAGTGTCTCTTTGACACGATGAGAGATTCTGTGGAGCATCATATGATAGCCGATGTTCCAGTCGGAGCGTTTCTATCTGGAGGAATAGATAGCAGTATCATCACGACACTTATGCAGAAGATTCGTGGTGCAAGAAAAGTCAAAACTTTTACAGTTGGTTGGAGTGGTTTAACGGAGGCAAAAGAAGCCAAAGAGACTTCTAGTTTTCTCGGTACTGATCACACAGATATTCTGGTTGGTTCACGTGATTATTTTGATGCTTTAGAAAAAATTGTTTATCATTTTGACGAACCTGTTGCCGACCCATCGGCGGTTGGACTGTACTTTCTTTCCCGTGAAGCACGAAAAAGTGTGAAAGTGGTTCTGTCTGGTGAAGGATCAGATGAACTCTTTGGTGGTTACAATATATATCTTGCACCTTTTGCTAGAGAAAAAATGGCTTGGGTTCCAAAAAGTATTTTAAAGTTTTTTACAGGTTTGCCGTTTGAATTTTACGGAAAAAATTATTTACGTCGAGTAAATATGAAATTAGAGGAGTGGTATATAGGTAATGCATCAATTTTCAAAAATTCTGAAATCGATTTTATGTGGAAGGGGGGTAAGCAGAAATTACTGAATATTAATCCACTATATAAAGAAGTCTCTGGCTTATTTGACTCAACTAAAATGCAATATATAGACATAAACACATGGCTTGTTGGGGATATATTGGCCAAGGCGGACAAAATGACTATGGCACATTCTCTTGAGTTAAGAGTGCCGTTTCTTGATATTGAAGTGGCAAATCTATCTAGAATTTTACCAGATCAGTTTAAGTGGCGTCACGGGGTGACAAAATATTTACTTCGTCAGGCATTTGATAAAATAATTCCAGAAGCCACTCGTAATAGAAAAAAACTTGGTTTTCCGACACCTATTCGTAACTGGTTTACAAAAGACAGGGGAGATTTATACGACACAATAGTAAAAAATGATTATATAAAGTCACACATGGATGTGGCATATATAACAAACTTAATTAAAGATCATATTTCTAAAAAAGCTGATAATTCCAGAAAAATATACACTCTCCTCATGTTGGCTTTATGGTACAATGTCTTTATTGAAAAATAATTCATGATTATAGATGTCTTAAAAGTTGTAGTTCCTTCGGTTCTTACATTTTTTATCGGCATTTTCATCACCCCTTTTTTCACAAATATTTTCTACAAATATAAAATGTGGAAAAAGTCTGCTAGAGTGGATGCGGGAGACATAACAAACGATGATTTTTCAAAGGTTCATAATACAAAAGCTGAACTCTCTACTCCTCGCATAGGTGGAGTTATTATTTGGGTTTCAGTTTTGCTTTCTGTTCTGGTTATTTATTTACTTTCAGTTATTTTTCCAAATGATTTAACTGCAAAATTAAACTTTTTTTCTCGTAGTCAAACACTCATTCCTCTTGCAACACTTATCCTAGCTAGTTTTATCGGTTTGTTTGATGACCTACTTCAGATTTTTGGTAAAGGTACCTATGCTAGAGATCCACTCATATACAGAAAAATAAAAATATTTTGTATTGTACTTATTGGATTGGTTATTAGTTTTTGGTTTTACGATAAACTGCAGGCAACTTCAGTACACATACCTTTCGGTGGGGAATTAGAGCTTGGTATTTGGTTCATACCTTTCTTTATTCTTGTTATGCTTGGTGTTTTTTCAACCAGTGTGATTGATGGTGTGGATGGACTTTCTGGTGGAGTGATGGGTACGATCTTTACCGCCTACGCAGTTATTGCTTTTGTTCACAATCAAATAGATATTTCAGCTCTGTGCGCGGTTATTGCCGGAGGGACTCTAGCTTTTCTCTGGTTTAATGTTCCGCCAGCTCGGTTTTATATGGGAGAAACAGGCATGCTTGGCCTTACCGTAACGCTTTCGGTTATCGCTTTTCTAACAAATTCTGTGCTTTTACTTATGGTTATCGCTTTTCCACTGGTCATAACATCTCTGTCAGTTATTATTCAAATAAATGTTTATAAATATTTTGGAAAACGACGAGTTTTCAAAGTTGCTCCGCTTCATCATCATTTTGAAGCTATGGGCTGGTCTCGTGAAAAAATAGTTATGCGATATTGGATTATTAGTGTTGTTTTTGCAATATCTGGGGTGATTGTTGCACTCATAAGTTAGTGTAAATAGAAAGGGAACAGACAACTAGCGTCTGTTCCCGTTCTGGTTTTGTTTCGTTTGTGACAAAAGTGGAGTACATTCCCAGCCCCATATTTCGGGTGGGATATCTCTCTCACTTTTGTTTTCTCTTTGCCTTTTCGCAATGACCTCATCCAGAGAAAGGCCAATGTACTGCATCTCAATCGCTACCCCGTTGTAGACCATGGCCCCATTCGGCATAAGCGACTCCAACAGGTAATTATACTACTTTCTAAATAAAAATCAAGTATTATCCACAGGGCAGAAAAGGGCCTAGAATGCTATACTTTTTAGACAAAATTAATGCCCCGTAGTAGAAGTTGGCATTGCAAAGAGTACTTTGCAATGAAACAAAATGCCAACTTCACTACAGGGCTATCCCGTAGTGAAAATGACATGAAATTAATAACTTATTTAAATGAAAGTGCTATAAAGCTCGTAGAGCTATGTCATTTTCTACTACCGGGATGAAAAAACTTAAAGTTGATATACCTTTTCTTATATCAGTATGTATTCTCGTCATAGGGGGGTATTTGATATTCGTATCGGCTTCAATGGGGCTTCTCTCACAACAAGCCACCAAATATTCTGGTGTAGCTTTCAGTCAAACCGTTTTAGGTCTACTTTTCGGTACGATCGCTTGTATAATCACCACAAAATTAGATTATAAAATTTATAGAAAATACTCTTTTTATATTTTTATTCTTTCTATCATAGCTACTCTTTTAGTTTTTGTTCATGGTATAGGCATTGCGCACGGTGGTGCTCATAGATGGATATATCTGGGCCCAGTTTCGTTTCAGCCATCAGAATTTTTGAAAATCGCTTTCGTTTTGTATTTCTCTGCATGGCTTGCTGGTGTAAAGGAAGAAGCTCAAAGTTTCAAATATGGTTTTTTGCCATTCATTATTCTCACAATAATTATTGGGTGGATTCTTCTAAAACAACCTGACACAGATACATTTCTCATAACTGTTTTTGCTGGGTTAGGTATTTTGTTATCAGATGGAGGACGATGGAAATATATATTAGTCTCGTGTCTCTTGGGTATTGTCGGAATTACCGCAATGGCATATTCACATACGTATTTAATGAATCGTATTAAAACTTTTATAAATCCACAGGAAAACTCTTTGAGTACTGGATACCAAATCAAACAATCTCTTATCGCAATCGGTAATGGTGGAATGTTTGGTCGTGGTTTCGGTCAGAGCATTCAAAAATTTGGTGGTTTGCCAGAGCCAATAGGTGATTCTATATTTGCTGTAGCAAGCGAAGAGTTTGGTTTTATCGGGGCGCTTACTATTATTTCATTATTCGTCTTTTTTGCTTTTAGAGGTTTGAAAATTGCCACAAAAGTTCCAGATACTTTTGGTAGACTTGTCGTTGTTGGAATTGTTATAATGATTGTATCCCAAGCATTTGTTAACATAGGAGCTATGGTTGGGGTTTTGCCTTTGTCAGGTATAACTTTGCCGTTCATAAGTCACGGTGGAACTTCTCTATTTATGACATTGGCTGAAGTGGGAATTATTCTAAACATTTCAAAAAATAAAAAGAAATAAATGAAAATACTATTTACTGGTGGTGGAACGGGTGGGCATTTTTATCCGATTATTGCCATAATACAAGAACTAAACGATGTTGCCAAAGAAAATCGACTACTCCAGCCGAAAGTTTATTATATGTCTACTGATCCATACAACGAAAGTCTACTTTTTGAAAATAATATTACTTTTGTAAAAATTACTGCGGGTAAGATTCGAAGGAAAGTTTCAATCCAAAATATTATTCTAAATTTCATTGATATTTTTAAGACACTAAATGGAGTTTTGGCTGCTATTTGGCGAATGTTCGTTATTTATCCGGACGTAGTTTTTGGTAAAGGGGGTTATGTCAGTTTTCCAGCTATGTTTGCTGCTAGACTTCTTATGATACCTGTCGTTATTCATGAATCCGACAGCAAACCTGGTAAAGTAAATACTTGGGCAGGTAAGTTTGCTCGTCGGATTGCTGTTTCATATCCAGAAGCTATAAATTTTTTCAAAAAAGAAAAGACCGCATACACAGGAAATCCAGTTCGTAAAGAAGTTCAACTTGCACAGACTAACGGTGCAGATGAATTTTTTGGCTTTGATCCAAACATCAAAACTATTTTTATTATAGGTGGATCTCAAGGTGCAAAATTTATAAACGAAGTTCTAATGGACGCATTACCCGAACTTGTAGCAAAATATCAGATTGTTCATCAAACAGGTCAAAAAAATATTTCTGTTATAAAAGAAACAAGTAATGTTGTTTTGCAAAATAATCCTAACAAAGGCAGATACAAACCTTTTGCCTATCTTGATATTTTGAATTTGCGGATGGCTACAGGAGTCTGTGATATTATTGTTTCTCGAGCAGGATCTACTATTTTTGAAATAGCTTTGTGGGGTAAGCCGTCTATTATAATACCGATACCAGAGCCTACGTCTCACGACCAGAGAACCAACGCTTATGCTTATGCTCGTTCTGGTGCGGCTATTGTTATTGAGGAAAAAAACTTGGCACGAGGTGTTTTAATAGCTGAAATAAACAGAATTTTAGAAAACCAAGAAGAGATAACAAAAATGTCAAACTGCGCAAAAGCATTTGCTCGACAGGATTCAGCCAAACTTATAGCCACAGAGATTTTCTCGATAGGTTTAGAACATGATGAATAGCTACGAATTATACGAATGTAATCGAATTTACGAATGGACACAAAAAATACAAACCAAAAAATAGTAGTTAGAATTCCTCCATCTCCAACTGGTTTTTTTCATATTGGTCGTGCTCGAACTGCTCTATTTAATTATCTTTTTGCTAAAAAAGTCGGCGGCGAAATTGTTTTTCGAATAGAAGATACAGATAAAGAACGTTCAAAGAAAGAATATGAAGAAGATATTATTAAAAGTTTGAAATGGCTTGATATTACATACGATTCAGGACCGTTTCGTCAGTCAGAGAGGGGGAATGTCTATTCAAAATATGTAAAAATGATGCTTGAAAACGGTACGGCGTATTTATCACAGGAGACAGAAGGTCAGAACAAAGAAGTAATTCGTTTCAAAAATCCAAACAAAACAATTATTTTCAACGATTTAATTCGTGGAGATATTTCTATAGAAACAAAAGATCTAGAAGATTTTGTTATTGCTAGAAATATAAATGATCCTCTGTATCATCTTACTGTTGTGGTTGACGATTTTGAAATGGGCGTAACTCACGTTATCCGAGGAGATGACGGAATCGCAAATACTCCAAGGCAAATTTTAATCGCCGAGGCAATCGGTGCTCCTAGACCTGTTTATGCTCACGTACCACTTATTCTGGCGGCAGATAAAAGCAAAATGTCCGCTCGTCATGGAGCTGTTTCTCTTCGAGATTTTCGCTCGGCAGGATACTTACCAGAAGCTATGGTAAATTTTCTAGCTCTACTTGGTTTTAACCCAGGTGGAGATAGAGAACTATATTCACTAGCGGAACTTGTTGATGTTTTTGATTTAGCCCGTGTGCAAAAAGGTGGAGCAGTTTTTAATATAGAAAAACTAGATTGGTTCAATAAAGAATATATGAAACTTTTGTCAGAAGAAAAAAGAAATGAAGAAATATATAATCGTTTGAAAAACCATGGTGAAGCAGAAAAAATGTCTAAAAAAGCATACTCAATAATTTTTGAGCATATTTCAAAGTGGGGAGATATAGATACAATGCTCGGGGCAGGGGAGTGGAATTATTTTTTTGAAAGGCCAAAATATGAAGTAAGTCTTCTCTCTTGGAAAAATTCCTCTTTGGAAAATAGTAAAAAACATTTGGAATGGATCAAAAATACTTTAGAATCTAGTAACAAAGAAAGTTTTGGTTCAGTAGAAAAAATAAAAAGTTTAATTTTTGATTATGCAACACAGGAGGGGAGGGGGGATGTACTGTGGCCACTTCGCGTCGCACTTTCTGGCAAAGAAAAAAGTCCCGATCCCTTTACCCTACTGTATATTTTGGGAAAACAGGAGAGTATTTCTCGCATAGATAACGCATTAAAAATATTATAAAAGATGAATCCCGTTAGAAGTAACGGAAATCTATAATTGATGTATACTATATTTTAAATTTAATTTTTGTAGGTCATACACATAAGTAATGTGATTTCCTACTTCTAACGGGATGAAATGGAAACTAAAATACATATTTTTAATAATTCTTCTTCTGTCACTGTCTAGTGTTGTTTTTGCAGATGAAGCTACAACAACAGATGATCTAAAAGCTAAAATAGATGAGCGGAACAACCAAATAAAACAACTCGAACAAGAAATTAATCAGTACAACGTCGAAGTTACAAATGCTGGAAATCAGGCCAAAACTCTACAGAACACCATAAAAACTTTGGATTTGACTAAGAAAAAAATAACCACAGATATTAGTCTGACTGAGAATAAAATTGTAAAAACAAACTTGACTATACAGCAGTTAACTAAAGAGATAAGTAAAACTGAAGATCACATTGACCTAAACAAAAGAGCAATTATTAATGCACTGAAAAATATTCAATCGCTGGAAGAAGCTGGAATTATGGAAATGATATTGTCCAGTAAAAACATAGGCGAGGTTTGGAGCGATATGGACAATATAAAACAAGTCCAGAGAACGATTAGGGATAAAAGTAATGAATTGACGATAATGAAGTCAGATATGCAGACCAAGCAATCTTCATTAACTGGCCAGAAAAAAAGTCTAGTTAACTTAAAACAAGATTTAAGTGGTCAAAAACAGGCTGTAGAGTATACAACGGCCGAAAAATCTAACATTTTGACTCAAACAAAAAATAAAGAACAGGCCTTTAAGGATCTAGTTAAAACAAAAGAGGAGCAAAAAGCTCAATTTGAAAAAGAAGTTTTTGATTATGAATCACAGCTGAACTATTTAATAGATAAAAATAGCTATCCAAAACCACAAAATGGTATCTTGGCATGGCCACTTGATAGTGTTTATATTACCCAAAAGTTTGGAAAAACTGTCGGCGCGGAGAAACTTTATGTTTCAGGTTCGCATAACGGAGTAGATTTTCGAGCAAGTGTCGGAACAAAAGTGAAAAATGTTTTGGATGGAACTGTTGTTGGAACGGGAAATACAGATACATATCCAGGATGCTATTCATTTGGTAAATGGGTTATGGTCAAGCACGATAACGGCTTATCTACCATATACGGCCATCTTTCTGTTATAAGCGTCTCAACTGGAGATATTTTGGCTACAGGCGACACAATAGGTTACAGCGGAAACACTGGATACTCCACTGGCCCTCATTTACATATAAGTGTCTATGCCACCCAAGGAGTTCGAATAGAAAAATATGTAAATAGTAGGGGATGTAAAGAGGCCACGCTTCCACTAGCAGATATAAAAGCCTATCTTGATCCACTAGCATATTTTCCAAGTATATAAATAAATGTATAATTACAGTATGAAAAGTAACCAAGGGTTTATTGTAAAAATTGTCATAATAATAATTGCCATTATTGCCTTGAAATATTATTTCCATTGGGATCTTATTTCGTGGATAAATTCTCCGAACGCTCATAAATATTATGATCCTATTTGGGCAGGTGTAAAAACTTTTTACAGTTGGTTAGACAATCTAGTTCGAGGTTGGGTTGGAAAATAGTACTCTTAAACAACAAAACCGCTATTCAACAGTTTCGTTGTCTAGCGGTCTTTTAGTTTGTCACGAATTTCGTTGATTTGAGTTTTGATTTTTTCTTCAAACTCTTTATCAACAATCTGGCTTATTGATGTTCCACCAAGGTGAACTGATGAAAGTAGGGGATCGGCACTAATTACCTCCTCCCCATCGATGTAAATTCTTCGTCCAGACTTTGGCAATGGACGGACGAATGATGGTCTCCAGTCCTCAAATTTCAATATCTTTGCCACAAAGTACTCCTTTCTTTAATCCAAAAAGAATTAAATCATATTTTCGTAGTTTCAACAACCTTAATAAGCTTTATCCTTATGATGCACACTAAAGATATATTGTGCGACATTATCTCCTTAGTGCCCTACTGGGCATTTTAGGAGATAAGAAGTGCCCTTGTGGTGCGACATACCTGTATTCTACTCCCCCATATAAATAAGACTCTAAATTCAGGCAGATCTGCGAGCCGTTTTATTATACAAAACAAAAGCCACCGTAACTGGTGGTTTTTGTTTTTAGTAGTCTGTTTTGACTATTTCAGCTTATTTGGAGTGCTGTTATTTGTTAACAGCAAGATCTTTGTTCTCATACTTACCCCAACATGCTTTGGACGAAATCCATGGTTGTGTTCCCTGTCTCTCGTACAAATCACGAGCGTAGGCAACGTTACCTGGAAGTGTGTGAATATCAAGTCCTTCTTTTTCTGCTTTACCTTGATGATAGAATTCGTTGATTTGCATCACACCGACATCAGCTGAGTTAACACGTCCTCGATGAATATCTCCGTCTGTGTCTAACTGTCTGAATGTTGATTCACATCTAGCAATTTGAATCATAATCGGAATATCAGAGAAATACTGTCTAACGTATTGCTCGGTAGACATTATATTTTCTACTTCCTTAGTATCAATTTTCTTGACGACTTGGTATGTAGAGTCTTCTGCCTTTGGGGTGTATTGGGTTGTCGATGTGCTTACTCCTGTAAGGCTGGAAATAACCAGAAACAAACTAATCGCTGTGAAATTTAAAATACAAAGTTTATTAGATTATAATTCTGTCGAGGTTAAAATTAGTTTATTAAACCGATTTTAACAGAAAAACTCAGGAAGTCTGAGTCCCCTCTAGTATAGCATACCTGACTACCCCTGTCAAGGAATTAACCATAAAAATAGACTTTGTAAAGTCCAAAAAAATGGCTCTATATAGACCTTAAATTCCAATTTTTAATAGACATTACAATACAGGTTTAGGCAAGAAAAGTCTACAGACCTTCTCGCTTTAAGTCTAGAATAGTCTGTCTGGCTTCCTTTGAAAGCTTCTTTGGTAGAAGTATGTGCACTTTGATCAAAATATCACCTCGACTTTTGCCTTGTGGTACACCTTTACCACGTATACGCAAGATCTCTCCGTGAGTGACACCTTCTGGAATTTTTACTTTTATATCACCATCCAGAGTCTCTATGTTTTGCTCACCACCAAGTAAAGCATCAGAAAGTTTTACATTAAGATCCATCACTAAGTTTATTCCGTCTTTACGAAAGATAGAATGTTTTTTGACATGAACTTTAATGTATAAGTCCCCCGACTGACCACCAGAGATAGCTTCACCCGCGCCAGATAGTCTGATCATCTCGCCGTTTTCAATACCTGCTGGGATTTTGACTTTAATCTCAGTTTCTTTTTTGTAAATTCCCTGTCCGTGGCAAGTGTGACACTTAACTTTTGGGACTTTTCCTGTACCGTGGCAAGTTTCGCAAGTATTAACAGACTCAAACTGGCCAAAGAAAGAGCGTTTTACTTCTCGGACACTTCCCTTGCCGTTGCAAGTATTACAAGTAACAAGCTCGCTTCCCTTTTCAGCTCCACTTCCGCCACATGTATTACATTTTGAGACTTTATTTAGAAGTATAGTTCTTTCAACGCC
>JAHFOB010000005.1 GCA_023267045.1 Candidatus Zambryskiibacteriota bacterium | reverse complement strand
AATTTTTAATTTTTAATTTACAATTTTCAATGATTGACCTTCAAAACGTGCGTAAATACCGCAGGGCAAAAGTCTGTCCCCGGACGACTCTCGTATTGCAAGCTCGCCAGAAGAAATCGTTCCTTTCAAATCTTTTGTTATATCTGCAAGCATTTGAGCGTATGTTGTGTGTGAATAGAGAGAGGCATATCCGCTGAGCACAATAGCTACTGGATCTGGAGAAAGTATACTTTTTATTCGAGAAAGAAGTGGTGCGAGATCTTCTTCGATCTTCCACACTTCGTCGTTACTTCCCTTTCCGTAGACTGGTGGGTCAAGCAAAATAACATCATATTTGTTTCCACGTTTTACTTCTCGCTCTACAAATTTTCGGACATCATCAACGATAAATCTAACTTTTTTGTCTCCTAAACTAGATAAATCTAAATTTTTGTGAGCTGCGTCAACTACAAACTTTGAAGCGTCAACATGACAGACCTCTGCACCGGCTTTTGCACAAGCAAGTGTCGCTCCACCAGTGTATGCAAACAGATTTAAAACAGAAATTTTCCCCCCAAGGGTGACCCTTGGGGAAATTTTATCATAGAGCCACTTCCACTGCGATGACTGCTCGGGAAAAATGCCAAGATGTTTTGAAGGAAGAAGTTTGAGATTAAACTTTAAATCTTCAAAACTAATCTGCCATGGTTCTTTTGTTATATTCCATTTGCCTGAAGTGCCGTCTCGAGTAAAAACGCTATCTGCTTTTTCCCACTCTTCTTTTCCAAGAGATTTTTGCCACAAAACCTGCGGATCTGGACGTGACAAAACTACGTTTCCATATCTTTCTAACTTTTCACCATTACCACTGTCTAGTAGTTCATAGTCAGCTGACTTTTCAGTTATCAAAATATTATTCATGGGTCGTGACCGATACAGTATTTTAACACCCTTGCTTGATCAATGCTACATGGAAATTCTCCGAGAGAAAATGAATTAAATATCACTCAATTTATCCTGTAATATATTCGTTTATCTATATATCTGTCCCATCACCTCTTTCGTTATAGGACCCACATATCCTGCTACAGGAGAAATAGTATTCAGGAGTTGAAAGCGTACTACTGCTGCTTTAGTGAGTGATCCAAAATAACCAGTGACCAATCCCTCTGGATAATAACCATTTGTAGAAAGAAATGTTTGCAGCATTTTGATATCGTCACCCTGTAGACCTCGATACAAATCACGCGTAAGTGAAAGTGCTGGAGTGGGAGTTGTTTCTTCTGCGATTGTTGTCGCCTGAACATCCACTTCTTCTCTGTCTGCCCGTGGAACAACTTTAAAATGTGATGATGCGCTGAAACGCCCGAATGATCCGTATGAATACAATCCATAGTGATACTCTTTACCATTTTCTACATTTGTATCGGTAAAAATAGTGTCAGGACCGTCGTACACAATATCACCATCAATGCGCGATCTCACAGGATCAGTACCTTCTTTTCTGACAATGAGAGTGTGGATGATACCGTTATGTGCACCAGCATCCTTTTTCCATTCAAACAGTACTTGTCCATCAAGCGGTACGACATTAAGCGGAAGTGGTCGGGCAGAGATGACTGGTAATCCGCCACCAGTATAAGAAGTGACTGCTTCTGATTCTGACCTAGCGATGTTTGCAAGAATATCAGAATTATTTGGAGTTGTCGGAGCGGTAACCGTAGTGGTCTGAGACGATGCAGATGTGGTAAAATTTCTATCCTTTCCATATGCGGCATTTCCATCGCTATCCGTGGCAATAATACGGAAATGATATGTTGTTCCCGAAAGAAGATTTGCCAGTGTTCGACTATGAGAAGTGGTCAGTGTTAAATCTTTACCAATCGATGCACCATATGATGTGGTCGTGCCATATTGGATGTTTGATGTTGTAGGCTTCGACGTCGTCCATGATATCATAGCGGATGAAGTCGTTGTACTTATCGTAACATTGGAAATGGTTGGATAGGTCACGACTGCTTGCACAGCAAGCGTGGTAAATTCTTGTGGAGTGCCATATGCTATTTCTCCTTCTGATGTTTTGGAAATAGCGCGATAGTAATATTTTGTGTTTGGGGCAAGAGACGAAAGAGAAATATCGTGAGAAGTTCCAATAACTCCCAAGGGTGAAAGGGCGCCGTATGAAGTACTAATACCGTATTGTACTTGCCCATCCGCATTTTTGTTTGTCTGCCATATGATGCGTGCCGTTGAGGTGCTCATCTCCGCCGTTTCGGTATTTGAGATTACAAGAATTGGAGAAGATGGTTCAGATGTGGGGGTTGCAAGAGTTGTAAATGTCTCATCTGCCGTTATTGCTGCATTACCACTACTGTCCATTACAATAACTCGATAATGATATAGAGTTTCGGGAGAAAGATTTTGGAGTATAAATGACGGTGAAGTGCTGAATTCGGAAGTGAGTGGTGTAGACATACCATACTGTTCACTTGTGCCATATTCAACATATCCCTGTACAAGCTCATCCGAATTGATATCAACTCGCGCGCTTGTATCAGTAATATCTGTGACAGATATATTAGACACAGAAGGTCCGGTCGGCATAGCTGGAACTGTCTCCTCTGTTTCTGAAGTTGGCGCATCAGTTGACGTCATGTCCATCGGCACTGTTTGTGCAAAAACATATCTGACAGAAAAAAGTATCATCAATATAATTAAGGAAATACCTCCATATACATACAATTTTTTCATATTATTTTTTACCTCCCAATTTAATAATTTTCTTAGCAACAACAAAAATAATTATTGCGAGAATCAGAAAATTTATAATGTCAGCTAGAAACGATCCGTATGAAATGGTTATAGGGCCTATATGAAAAACGGCCTCTTTCCATGTCTCAGCCGACATAAGCGGAGCAGCGATTGGCAAAAGCACATCTTTAACAAGCGAAGAAACGAGGCTGGTACTTGCTTCCCCCATAATAAAAGCAACGGTAAGAGAGACCACTCTGTATTCTTTGAGAAACTGAAGAAACTCAGTAAGAAATGATTTTTTCGCCATAATTTTTGATTATAATTTTTGCTTATATACACGACGAAAGCTCATGAGCCCAAATGTGATCATACTACCCACAAGTATTCCAAGAACGTTAAGTAGGAAAACAAGAAAGGTGTGCCATGGAGAAACTGATGCAAATATTCCATCGGCAAAAGAAATGCCTGTCATGACGAGTGGTGGCATAAGCGATACGGCAATGCCGATACCGGTCATTGCACCACCTACTTTACTGCGAACTAGTCCATACGCAGCAATAAAGCCGGATATAAATGCGATGATAGTTGCAAAATATAGATTTGATTCAAAAGAAATAAAAACTGGATCAACTCGAACATGGCCAAAGAAAAATGTGGCAATACATGAAAATAAAATCGCAATTCCAAGAGAAATACCTAGCATAAAGGCACAACGCAAAACAAGGCGTGGGTCAGAGATAATAATACCAAGACCCAAACCTAAAATAGGATACGCGAGCGGAGCGACAATCATACTGGCAATGAGTACAGCAATACTATCGGTAAATATAGCACTTATTGCAAGCGCAACTGCTCCAATAACAAGAAGATAGAAATCCCGATCTGGAACAGTATTATCCAAAAGAGTCACAATTGCATCACGTTTTGTTTCAGTGGAAAATCGACGTGATGCAAATATGAAAGACATGCTCATAATTGTACGCTTTCCATATCTAGAAAGATAGAGTGAAATCTAGTTGCTGTAATTCGCCCTTGTTTTAGCCTGTTTGAGACTTTTTAGTCCGCTTAGATGGAAGAGATATCACACTCCAAGAATTGAGATCGATACATGAGAAGATTTTAATTAAATCAATAGAAAATAATCCAGGGAAACTTTTATAATATTTGAATCTTTGAGTAGGACTAATGGACCTTTTGAGATAAAATTTCATCAACAACCTCGGCAACTGGTTTAGTAGCGTCAATTGGAATCGCCCCGTATTTAAGTAGACGAGATTCAAAATCATCATACCAACTTAAAACCCAATCAACGAAATGGGGGTTTTTCGAAAACTCATTTTCAGTTCTTTGTTCAATACGTTGACGAATAAGTACGGTAGTTATACGTAACAAGAATACCTTATCAAAATATTCGAATATTTTAGGTTCCAACGGAACAACACCACAAACAAAAACTAACTCCCTGTCGTTTTCCTTCAGTAATTTATTTAATACTGATTCATCCCAAGTCCAAACATGTTCACGAAACCAATCTAAGTTGACACTTGATTCATAGACTGTTTTCTTCCCTGTCCTCCTATCTGCCCAGTAGGCAAGTCCTATTTTTCTTAGACCATCAATGACATAATACTTTTTTGTTTTTAACACATTGCTTATTGTAGATTTTCCCGAACCCGGTATTCCCGTAATCAAAATCTTTTTCATAATTATTCAATATTATATTCCCAACCTGCTTTCCAAGCTCTGGTCTTTCTCCAATCTTCTGCCAGAGCTTGTTTCCAAGTCTTATCTTTCAGTAAAACATCTAAAGAAAGCTGAGGTGCTTTGTGCCCAACTATAGCGACACTCTTTCTGTCATAGTTTCTTTTTAGAAACTCAAGGAAGTCAGCTATTCTGGACTTTACATCTTCATAGCTTTCGCCTTCAGGAAAAGGTTTCGTAATACATTCCTCCTCTTGCATTGGTTCAACAATTGCAGAAGGGCTTCCGTTTAGCTTTCCATAATTACACTCTCTCAATCTTTTATCAGGAATAATAGGATACATTCCTTCCCAAGCTAATTCTGCTGACTTCACAGCTCTTTGTAAGTCAGAACAAAAGACAACATCAAAGTGATAGTCTTTTGTTTTATCTTTCAAAGCAATAGATTGTTCAATGCCGAGTTGAGATAGCTCAACATCTTTCCAGCCAGATGAAATCTCTTTCTCATTATCTGTTGTTGTCCCGTGAACAAAATAGGTTATTTTTATAGGCATATGTTTTAATTTTTCTTACCCCTCGGATTACCTCGGGACACTGAAATTTTATCATCGCTTTGCTTATTAAAATTTCGTGGGTACACTGCTCGGAGATTACTCCTCCCAGCACACTCCAAAAATATAATCATAAAATACTATATAGAATTTTATTCATTATTTTTGGGTGGCTATCCGGATTTGAACCGGAGATAAAAGCTCCACAAGCTTCTGTGTTACCACTACACCATAGCCACCATTTTGCCTCGTAAATTAACCGAGGATTTCTAAGTTATAACAGAAAAATCACTAAAAATCTAGCTTTTATTGAAATAAAGTTAAAAATCGAATATACTGCGATAGTATCAGGCCCAGGTGTTGAAATTGGTAGACAAGCACCCTTGAGGTGGGTGTGCCGTAAGGTGTGGAGGTTCGAGTCCTCTCCTGGGCACCAAAATTCAAAAAATACCCGAGAGGGTATTTTTTGATTTATTCTTTAATTTCTGCTTCTGCCTCAACTTCCGGAGTGTTATCTGGTAAATCAGTGATATTTCTCATCTGACGTCGTATTTCTTTAGCTGCTTTTTCACGAACGTGGTAAAGCTTTGCTCGTCTAACTTTTGATCGTTTCAAAACTTCCATTGAATCAATGTTTGGAGAATAAAGTGGGAAAATTTTCTCAACACCGACTCCTGATGCCACACGTCGTACAGTAAATGTCGCTCCTGCTTCCTTGCCATGTTTTACAGCAATAACCAAGCCTTCAAAGGCCTGAAGTCGTGTCTTATCTTTTTCTTGAATTTTCTGCCAAACACGAACAGTGTCGCCCGAGCGAATATCAAAAGATTTTCTGTCCGACACTTTGACTGGAGACTGCACATCTTTAGTTATTACTTTCATAGTGATTAGTAAGCTAACATATTAAATCTAACTTTGCAAATTACAATCTGACTAAATAATTTTTAATTTACAATTATCAATTTTCATTGAATTTTCAATGTTTCAGTGTGAAATTTGGTCATTGTAAATTGATTGAAAATTGCAAAATTAAAAATTGAAAATTTTAATCGCTTTCTCAAAATCCTCCGGATATGGCGCTGTAACAGTATGACTTTTGTCTTTTGTATCTTTGAAAGTAACAATGTAGGAATGCAAAGCTAGACGTTTGAAACCAAGACTATTTTCTGTAGATGGAGCGTAGAGTGAGTCAGCAACAAGTGGATGATGAATGGCTTTGAAATGAACACGTATCTGATGTGTTCTACCAGTTTTAGGACGAACTTCAATAAAGGAATACCCTTGGGCATTTATTTTCTTTCGAGAGATAACCTTATAGTTTGTCACAGCTTCTCGCATCTCTCCCCTAGCACCACGTTGAGCTGACCACATACGAAAATCTTTACTACTGCGACCGATCGGTCTATCTATCACACCCTCTTCATTTTTAATTTCTCCATTAACAAAAGCATGATAGGTTTTTTCTATTTCGTGCTTCTGAAATTGCTCTTTCAAATTTTCAAAAGATTTTTGATTTTTTGCCACCAACATCACTCCGGAAGTTTCTCTGTCTAGTCTGTGAACAATGCCGGGACGATAAATTATTTGTCCTGTTGGGGTTTTTCCTGGCTCGCCGACTTCTTTTATTTCTGGATATTTTGACATAATCCAATCAACCAAAGTGTGCTCTTCGTCACTGCTTGCCCCGTAGTGAGCTTTTGCTCTACTACTGAGGTGAACAACAAGTCCAGACGGCTTGTTTATAGCCAATACATCTTTGTCTTCGTATAGTATTTCGGGTTGCATAAATAATTTTTAATTTTTGAATTTTTAATTTTTAAAAATTATAAATTATAAAATTTTATTTACTTACCAATCCTTCGATCACGGCTGGAGTATTCTTCTAAAATCTTCTCGAACTCTTCTTTTGAAAAATCTGGCCAGAGAGTTTTTGTAAAAAAAAGTTCTGAGTACACTCCTTGCCACGGCAAAAAACCAGACAGTCTCTGCTCGCCAGAGGTACGGATAATAATATCTGGGTCAGGCATGTTTTCAGTTTGTAAATGTTTAGCAAAATATTCTTCTGTCACATCTTCTGGCTGTATATTTTTTTGGGTATTCTCTTCTACAATTTTTTTAACAGCAGAAAGTATTTCGGCTCGTCCACCGTAGTTCAAAGCAAAATAAACATGGACTCCAGTATTTTTTGACGTTTTTTCTTTTGCATCCATAAGCACTTTCTGTAAATCTGGTGAAAAGCGCGACAAATCCCCCGCAAAGTGTAAAACTCCACCTTCTTTATTAAAATATTCGAATTCTTTCTCCAAAAATTCTCTGATTAGGTTTAAGAGATACGAGACCTCTTCTTCTGATCTTTTCCAGTTTTCTGTTGAAAATGTAAAGAAAATAATGTGTTTTACACCTAGGTCTCTAGCCCATGTCACGGTTTTCTTTAGAGTTTCTCCACCTGCGGAGTGCCCTTTAAGAGCCACTATCCCTTTATTTTTTGCCCAGCGACGATTTCCATCCATAATGATCCCCACGCAATTCGGTATTTTCATTCGGTCCATTATATATTATTTTATAGAACTTTTAAAAGTGTGCGCGATGCAGGGCTCGAACCTGCGACCTATTCAGTGTAAATGAATTGCTCTACCAACTGAGCTAATCGCGCAACGGGTAAACATTATCGTAAATTTACTTAATAATCAAGAATTTTGTGCTCTCGGCAAGAATCGAACTTGCATCAACGGCTTAGAAGTCCGTGGTTCTGTCCATTGAACTACGAGAGCATTGACAACACATTACCACAATAGTGACAAGCTGTGAAATTAAATCGATGGATCTTTTGGTATGCCCTTACCAGATGTTATATCTGAAAACGTGCTCATACGAGAATTAAAATCATCAACTGTTTTTTTGAACAAAATAGAGTTTATTTGAATATTATTTTTACCCAAACCTTTTTTAACCAAATATAATTTACCTTGCTCAATCTGAATGTAATAATAGTAAGCAACCCCAGCCAAAATAAATACTGCCGTTTGAGCTAGTATAATTATCATTTTCCAATCTCGAGAAGGTTTTGTCCCCGATTTTTCATAAGACTCTTTTTTGTGTCTTATTTTGTGGTAAAAATATTTTATTTTTTGAAATATTTTTGACATATTATTTGTATTCCAAAACTTTAATATCAAAAGATCCTTCCCAAACAGAAGCTGTTTTTTTGGCGACAACAGCACCATCACCACCTATATTACTACTATACATAGTCATATTTCCAATTTTTATTTTGAAAGGAAGAGATTCTATTTCAGCAAGAAATTTATAGGTACCTGACCAACCACCAGTAGTTTTTACTTTCATAGAAAGAATTGTTGCTGTGGTGGAAGCTACTTCATCATTTTGTGTAAACAAAGAATTGATTTCGATTTTAAGATTATTATCTTTTGCCATAGTTTCTATACCTTCAATAAACTTAACATCATTTTGTTTTGGAATAATCGAATTGTTTATGTTGGCAATATCTTGTTCAACACTCTTTACTAGTTTTTGGGTTGAAACCAAATATTCTTGTCTTTTGTCCTGCAAAGATAAATCGTTTTCAAGACTAGAAATGTGTTCATTTTTTATTTTAATGTCACGAAAAAGAAAATAGTCTGCTACAAAAATAGAGAAGGAACATATTGCCATGACGATCAGTATTATTTTGAAAGATCTTAATCCTCTCATGTCTTTATATTTGAAAACTTAAATTAACTGTAAAATCAATATTTTTATCTTTTGCCAGATTTGATATCGGCAAATCGACCGTATTAAACATTTTTGAATCCTGCAAACTTTTAACAAATAAAACTAGTGATTCTCGAGAAACAGAGTTGCCTCCAATAAAAAGCGTGCTTGATGTTGCTGATGTAGCAATAAAAGAAAGTTTATTTATTTTTAAGGAGCTTGGTTTTTCTGAAATAACAACATTTATATACGGTGTAGCTTTAACGTATGATAATTCATTGTCGATGATTCTTAGTCTGGTGTTTATGCTTTTGACTAGAGAAACAACGTTAGTAGAATCCAGAATGGCAAAATAGGCATTAGCCTGATCAGACCTCGAGATCGAAGTTTTCTCACGAGAAAAAGATATGAACCAAGACGGAAATAGAAAGACCAAAAAAGTAGCCTGCAGTGATATTATGAAAAAAAGAATAATAATAAATCTGCGAGCCCTGTATTCTGATTTTATTTTATCTTTCAAATTTTCTGGGAGAAGATTGAACATGATTTTAAATTAAAATATCATTTGGAAGAGCCAGCCCAACCGCCCCAGCAAAACGTAGAGAGTCGTTAAATGAAATATCTGGGACTTCTTTATTGACATCAAAAGCATTCACCCAGACATTGCCCATTACAACAGGAGTGGAATTGTGTGATGACAGATATGTGACAATAGATTCATCAAAGTTTTCCCCACAAACAATTATTTGAGTTATTTGCATGTCTGGTTTATCTATGTTTTCTTTTAGTGTATGCCAATAAATGTTTAGTTTTTTCAATTCCTGCAGTAAAAGACCTTGATTGTTTTCCATATTATCTTTGGTAAAATTGCCTTTTATTTGAACAGTTGAAGTAAAACGAACTACTCCGAAACTAGCAACGTATAAACCAACTTTTTCTGGACCAAAATTAATAATTAAAACTGTACCGAGACTGTTGCTATGAACAACAGAACGAATTATTGCTTGAGATTCTATTTCCAAAGAAAGGAGTGACAAGTTTGAATTTTGTATTATATCAACATAAGTTTGGACAACACTTATCGGCAAGTTTGAAACAACCACATCCAAGTGTTCTTTTTCTTTATGATAAAAAAGTCTGTAGTCAAAAGTCAGTTCTCCTGGTGGAACCGGTACATTTTCTTCTATTTTTGACTCAATTGCACTTCGAACTTCTTTTTTCCCTACTACAGGAATTTTGGCTGTAAAAAGATATGCTTTTTCTTCTGGTAAAGAAACTCTGACGTAATCTAGGTTGAGTTCTTTTTTTAAATCTTGGATAACTTTTACGAGTTCGTCTTTGTTATTTATTTGCCCAGATGTAACGACTCCTGGAGATAGAGTTTTTTCTCCGTGTTTTTGAATACTTAGCTTGCCTCTTTTTTTGCTAAACTGGACAACTCTAACTGCAGAGTCAGAAATCGACAGGCCAGCAAAAGGAATGTCAAGAAATTTGGGTGGAGGAAAAGCGTTGAAGATTTTATTGAACTTCATCCCGTTAATTATAACAAAAATGAAGATACTAGCTAGGGAAAAGGCTATCTGACTGTACTGCCTGGGAGGATATCACTATTGGTTTCAAGAAGAGAGAAGAATGAATTTTGGTCACTTTCTCCACTCACAGCAAGTATCATCCCCTGACTTAGAAATCCACGTATTGTTCTTGGTTCAAGATTTGTGGCAAAAGCACATTTTTTACCAATAAGGGTTTGTGGATCGGGGAAAAAAGTAGAAATACCAGAGACAATCTGACGCGGTGATTCTTCACCAAAATCTACCGACAGTTTCAAAAGCTTGTCTGCATTTTCTATTTTTTCAGCACTTTTAATCTCCCCTATTTTTATTTCTAGTTTTTTAAAGTCGTCTATTGATATAGTCGGTTTATTTTCCATGATTTTTTTCTGTATCTAAATAGCTTTTTAATATCAGAGCGGCGGCGGATGCATCGTGCATCAAGTTTTTTCCTTGTAATCTCTCGGCTTCTTGGGATGTCATGAATTCTGGGTGCATGACAACTTTTAGACCCAATTTTTTTAATTTTTCTACAAACGGCAAAATCTCTTTCATCACCTCATTTTCTTTTTGGGCAAAGTTTTTTGACTCCCCAACTATTATTTTTACTATATTATTTTCTTTACAAATTTCTTCTATTTCCGAAATAAGTTCCTTTGTGTTGTCTAAAACTACAAGAGGAAAAGAAAACTGTTGTTTATCGTCCGATATAGCAATTCCAACCTTTTTTGTCCCATAATCAATTCCCAAATATTTCATAAAGACCAGTTTACAGTAAAAACCTCATTATTGCATTAAGTCAAATTTTTGTAGCATAAATTGTTATGGCACTTCTCAGAAAAAAGAAATACCCTGTGTTGTTTGTGGAAAACTTATTTTGTCAGGACTAAATAAAAAGACTTGTAGTAGAACTTGTGCAAATATAAATAGAGCTGGTATCAAATATAAAATTGGTAGTCCAAGAGATAAAGTAAAATCTCAACAAGCTTTGAAGGTTAGACTAATGAAAGAAAGGGGTGTAATCTGTGAGCGATGCGGCTACAATAAACTTGAAATACTGCAAGTACACCATAAGGATAGAAACCGACTAAATAATGATTTAAATAACCTAGAACTTATTTGTCCTAACTGTCATTATGAAGAACATCATTTACACAAAGATATAAAAAATCAATTTGAAATAAAGGGAAAAAAGATATAGAATGCTAAAGTTCAGAGGGAAGTGTGGCGGAGAGGTCTAACGCGCTCGTCTTGAAAACGAGAGTGCCGCAAGGTACCGTGAGTTCGAATCTCACCACTTCCGCAAGTGGAAACATCTACCGTCGTGGCTGTGGATAACCAGAGAAAGTGGCTCAACTGAGCCCGAGTCTTCGGGTTCGCGGCAGGGCAGGAAACGAAGTGATGGGCGCTGACCCTCCGAGGGATTCGAATTGCGAGAAGGGGCCAGGCTCCTTGACTGGTGATCCGCGCTTGGTACTGTGACCCGGTGAGATCTGAACGAGACAACAATTGGTCGGTAGCACGGCACCTGGATTCATCGCCCGATGAGTGGACAACGGACGCACCACGTCGACGACGCGCCGGCTTGCCAGACTTCTTTCCGGAACTGGTTGGCGAGGCAAACGATGAAGCCCATCGTTGGCTTCACGACTACCTGCGCATCGTCATTCGGATTGCGAAGGAGCGAGAAGAACTGAAAAATGAGAGCGGATCGGTTGATCGGGATTCGGTGTGGGAAGACGTCAAGAATGCGGGATGATAGTGCCCAAAAGGGAAGGGCTCCTGAAGTTCGCACCTCCAGGAGCCCAATTCGTCACACTCAAGAGGTGGACTCTTGAATACGACTAACCTAGAACCCTGCAATTGTCCTGTTTTACCAAAAATCCGTCAAGCACAAAATTGCCCAAGGTTGCAAGCTCTTCCCAGAAGCGACAATTCTGTGATATATAAAAGGCCTCCGGGTTCGCACCCCGGAGGCACCTGGCCAATAGGCCAGGCTCGTGCACATGAGGTGGACTCATGGGAACGACTGACTGTAACTATAAGCCCTACAATGACTTATGTCGATACGTCACTAGCCACGCCGTCTCAAAACCTCCAATTGATCGTCTGGCATTAGCACTGTTGTTCGTCCAGACAGCCGACCGAACCATGGCGACCATGAGGGCGGATGGCAAGCAACTGTCTCTTTTTGAGGACGATCTAAAGTTTCGACGACCGTAGGGATTCGATCGATATCTCCTGGACGCTCCCCGGAACGTAGGCTTGCTGGGCAGCTGACGCCGTGACATCGCACCTCGCGACAATGCATTAGGCGGCGTGTCGCAATGATCGACATTGTCGCGTTCGTCGTTTCTCAGCTGGCGTGAAATTCGGATCTTCCACACCGTTCTCGTCATCGTTCCGGCGTGCCACTTCCTCTTTCGCCCACTTCCACAATTCGTTCGCAACTCGTTTCACGGTTCGAATGGCGTACCGTGAATGCCCGCATCGTAATATCATCTGATAAAGTAGCCATCAGATTGAATGGAGAACGCAAGGTAAAACCTAGCGTTTTTTCATTTAATACGCAGTTAGAAAGTAGAAATCCCAAAAGTTGCCTTTTTTCGTCTACTTCAGAACTCATAAAGATTTCCTTTGCTCGTTTAGCCAGATTTAACACTGCATTTGCGCTGATATAGAACTGTTCATCAGCATCAGAGTGGTCTTTCATCTGTTCTAGTATTTCAGCTTGTTTAGATTTGTATTCTCTTAATAAGTTGTCATACATTTCATCTGTAATACGACCATCAAGTCTATCCTCATACATTTTCTTTACTCTTGCCTCATATCGGTCATACTCTGCCTTTAAGCCACTTACATTGACCTTATGGAACTTATTTTCACTTTCTCCTATCTGCTTCAAACCTTCTGTTATCTCTGCTATACGCTCGTCAGAGAGCTTAATGCTGTCCAGAACCTCATATACTTGCCCTAGAAGCTCTTGCTCTGGCACATACACTCTTTTACAGTCTTTGAAACCTGAACAGCTGTAATAAGCATATTTACCTTTCTGTATTTGACCTCCTACAACACCTCCACATTTGCCACAGATAATCAGACCTCTAAAAACGAAAGGTTTTGAAGCATACTTTGTAGGAACTTTATTATGTCTTTGCATTACATCTTGGCACTTCTCAAATAGTTCTTTTGAAATAATAGTTTGATATTTGTGAGGGTAGAGCAAGTCGTGTGTTCTTGAATATGCATATCCGTAATAGAAAGGGTCATTCAAGATTTTGAAAATCATAGCGTGATTTACTTTTCCATCTATTTTGCTTCTGAAACCAAGTTTATACATTCTGTCCGAAAGCGTCTGAACAGAAACATCTCCTTTAGCATACTCTTCATAGATTTTTACGATGAAATGGTCTTTTTCATCTGGAACGACATCAATTCGTCTTATTCTTAAAGGATTGTCATTGTAAATGCTTTTGTAACCAATTGGAGGAGCTCCTGTTATTTCATTATCTTCTCTCATCTTGTCCTGTTTTCGTTTAACATTATCGCTCAACTGCAAAACATAACTCTTTGCAAACATTACTCCCATATCCCATCGCAAAAGGTCTGCACTGTTTGATTTCTTATTTATAACAAGATTTTCCCGATAGAAATGTAGTTCTACTTTTCCTTCTTTACGAAGTTCGTCAAAGACAACTGACTCACGAAAACTTCTTTGAAGTCTATCTACCGTATCAACTACTACAGCAATAACCTCTTTGGAAGTCTTTATGATTTCAATAATCTCTTGAAACTTTTTTCTGTATCCTTTTGTAGAAGACTCCTTGAGCTTAAAAACCTTCCATTCTTCAAGACCATTTGCTTTGACATACAAAAGTATGCGGGAAAGTTGGGCATCATTAGAGTCTTGGTTTTTATCAGACTCTCTAGCTAGTATGATTGCTTTCATATTTTAATAATAAATATCCTTCAACAATTTTGCGTTATACCCAGAGTTTTCAAAGATAAATTTGGCATAATTTTTTTGTCCTTCTGTAACTGCTTTATCAGACTCTTCCTTACTCAAAGAAGGATACTCCCAATACCAACTAGGATAATCTCCTAACTGTTTGTTTGAGGATACATCATAGATTTTATCTGATTTCTTTGTATAAGACTCACTTTTCCCAAAAGTATAATTACTATAGTCATAACTGTAATCAGTTGTGTAGAGACAAGTATTTAATGAAGGACTATAGAAAATAAAATTTAACTCTTCTTTTTCTGTTACATAAGTTGTATTTTTATATTTTTTAGATAGTTCATCTTTAATGTTACTGGTCAATTTTGCACATTCTGTATTTTTACTAAACAGAGTATCTTTATCAATCTTTGAGTTTTTAACTAGAGTAGCTACATCTTTTTTCAATTGAGAAAGAATATCTTTTGTTGTTGGGTCTTGCTTAATCTCATCAGATATAGCAAGTATCAAAGTATTTTGTATCTTTGAGTCTTCTTTGTCTGCCTCTCCTGAAACCTTGTTTATTCTTTCGCTAACAATTTTAAATTTATCTTCTGGTAAAAGACTTTTATATACATTTATATATCTGAAAAACTCAACATCTTCATTCGTGCCAGAGTTTGCAACTTGAAGAGAAGATATACTTGAATTTCCCTTTACATAAGGCAATACGACTAAAACCCCTATTACTGCAACTAAACAAGCGATAATTATATTTTTAAGCATATTATTTTTCTAATTATTAATTTTATTTTTCGTTTACCTGAATCCACTGCCTAATTAGTGTTTCCATCTTATCGTGTGCCTCTACTCTATCTTTTCCGAAAAGCATTGGAAGGTTGTGTTCAACTTTTCCACCACCAATTTCTTCTATTAATGCAACCGCAGAAAAACTTTTCTCTTCAGATTTTTGGTCTACTTCATTTATTACTATCCCGTATTTATATTTAATTGGTCTCATACATTTATTTTGTTTTTACGCTATTAAGAAACCTTTCAAACTCTGACTTATCTATGCGAAACTCTTTTCCAATTTTATGTGCCTTTAACTTCTTCGCTTTTATATAACGATAAATCGTCATCACATTGACTCTTAACTTATCTGCCAACTCTTGTGCTATGTAAAAATCTTTATTTGTCATATTAGTTATTATTTACTTTATATTCTAGAAGTAGATAGGAGTTTTCAAGCGGTTTTGCTTGGACTAATTCTAGAGACTTTATATTGAATAATTCCTCGTGTGTATGTAGCGACTCACCGTCCATCAGTGTAGAAGTATCCTTACCTCCAATTAAAGCAGGTGCAACTACAAGCAACACTCTATCAATCAAACCCTCACGAACCCAAGAAGTATTTATTGTGCCTCCTGTCTGAATTGTAATGCGGTCAACCCCATAATCCTTCTTTAGTTTTTTGAGAGCATCAGCTAAATCAATTTCGTTGTCGTATTTTAGTATCTCAATGTTTGGAAAATCTTTTTTAAGTTCAAAAGCGGGATGATTTGAATTGGTTGTAATGATGTATAGAGTTTTACTCTTTTTGGCTAAATAAGTAGTTCCATTTTTATTTAGATGAGGTTTATTGTCTACTACAATAAAACTTACAGGCGTCTTTTCTGGCTCATCTGTCTTTTCATTCATTCCAATTTTCTCAAACACTCTTCCAGAGTTAAGAGAGTGTAGGTCAGTCTGTTGTTCAAGGTCGTAGTATTGTTTGTTACCTTCTTTAATACCATTAATAAGTTTGTAATCTGTATCAGTATCCATTATATCTGTATCTCCTGTAGAGATTTTTCCATCTACAGAAACAAGAAGGAACAAAGTTGTGTATGGTCTTTCGTTTTTCATACTTATAATCATACTTGACAATGCTTTACACTGCAACTACAGATGTAGACAACTTGAATGGAGCAAAATCTGCCAATACATCATTTATTCGCTTAACCCAGCCGTGATATACCTTTCCCGAAATATCATTGAGTAGTGGCAAATCTTCTGCTATACGATACCAAGTTCTTTTGTCTGCTCTTCTCTCTATAATGGCTCTTGTAGCCCTTATTCCTTCCTTACTTAAAGCCCACAACCCGACAAGATATAGTGCCTGTTTTGGTTTTATCTTTGGATTATCTTTGAAGACCTTTTCTAATGTTTTTTTCGGATTGCTTTCCATATCAAACAAGAAAAGGTCTTTGGAATTAACGAGTTCTTGCCAGTAATTCAAAACTATCTTTTTACATAAGTCCTTCTTGAATACTTCTTGAAAAGTTGGACTTTCTTTGAAGCCGAGACTTTTAATAACCGAGTTCATTTTGACCTTTTTAGCCAAACGAACTTCAACTCGCAGGATTTCTCTTTTGTTTTTCTTATCAATCAGAACATCAAACAACGAACCTTGAATGCTGTTCTGGTCTTTATCTATCGCTCTCTTGTCTGGTTTCCGTAAGTCTTGAACTTTATCATACACAACTAGTGAATGTGAGTTTGTGTAAAACTGAAGCGAATGCCCGTTGTTCCTGAAACTGTCTTTGTTTAAGTCCATCTTCTTACTCGCATTTACCTTATTTAGTTCAGTTATAACAAAACCCGAAGTATAACCGTCCTTAAGCTCAATGTTTTTTGAAGGATGAAAAGCTGATACTGTAGCTTTCTTTATTTCTTCAACAGAAACTAGAGCTCCCATTTCTTTCATAGACCTATGTAGTGCCTCTACAACAGCATCAAAGTCTTTTTCTTCCACTTCTTCAACATTATTTCCATAGAGCATCTTTGGAACTGAAAACTCAACTTTGAGCGGTATTTCGTCTCTCTTTTTTGTCATTCTTTTTATGAGGGTAAGTCTTGGTCTATAAATACCTTCTCTCTTATCTTTTGCTGTTGGGTTACTCACACATTTAACAAGATAGTTTCCAGCACCTTTAAGAATATCCGCATTGGGTGTAAACATATGCGATTTAAGTTGATATGCTCCTCTGGGTATCTTTAGGATTACTGTGTCCAACATACAATTTATGATTTACTCTTTTATCAACCCTCAAAAGCAAAGCGAAAAAATTCAACACATTTTTACGCTCCACTTCTGGTAAGTCTTTTAACGACCAGTCTGTTTTGGATATTTCTTTTTTCTTATCTTCTTCAGACATAAAATAACCCGAAGGTTCACTTCAGGGTATAGCAATGTCTACTTAAGACGACTTAAGACAATCTTAAGACATATACTTCTCGTTTATCTTTACTGACTGACGAGTAGTAATGAACAAATCATCTATTCCAAGACGACCAAGCTTTAGATTTATCTGGTAGATTGCATTGTAGAACTTCTTATCTGAAAAATGCCCAGACGAGTCGTATTTCTCTGCAACAAGCGAGAAAAACCATTCATCAGCTAGGTCTTTTGGGTTTTCAAACATTATTCTCAATATGTGATATTGGTCGCTAAATTTTTTTATTTTTATTTCTTTATCCTTAAAATACAAACGAGATTTGTTTGTATCAAATCTTATAGCATATTGTTCACTTTTTGAACCAAATTGAGTCAGTAAAGACGGAAGGAGTCTAATCCTTGCTTCATAAGATACAGGGTAATCTTCGTGATAATCCCAATTTGAACCAAGAGATAATATCTTGATTAAATTCAGTCTGTTTAATGCAAATATGGTATGAAAGAATAAAAATTCTTTCTTTTTGTATCTAGCTCTCAACTCTTCTTCACTAATTCGTTCTGACTCAAAAGGTTCGTCAAATGTATCCTCAATAACAAACTCATTTCCAAACTTTGAAAACTCTTGCTTCATCTTTTCCAAAAAAATCTCTTTGTGCTTTTCAAATGTAAAAACATTTGGATTGGTTTTTACATTTGTATTTCCAAGAGATTTTCTGTAACTCTCTTTTTTAAGGGTGTCTTGAATAAACCATTCCATATACTGTTCTACATCTTTTTTCATCTTATCTAAACCTTCTGACTTAAGGTCAATATGTATAGATATAAATTCAAGCAACTTCTTAAATAGCTCCTGTGCGTATAGATACTTATCTACATTTTTATTTTTTGGAGTTAAGATATTTCCTTCCCAATACTTTGAATGTTCAATGGTAAATAAAATGTCATCAATTGTAGCTGTATTTGTAAAAAGACCTTTTATAACTCGTTGAAGTTGAGGGTCAAAAGGATTTTTATCTTCAATATAGTTTTGTGCCCAAGCATAAGCACCTTGATAGGTTGTAACAATTTTATTTCCCTTGAACTCAAACTTATTTGTATGCAGTTCTGAACCACTTTCTTTTGCTTTCTTCAGCTCTTTGGGCATATCTATAACATAATCATCTGATATTGCATTAGATATGACATTTATATAACTTATTTTTAAGTCATACTTGTTTATTACTGCGATAATAAACTTCACAATATCAAGATTGTTCCATTCAAGAGGAACGGACAAAATATAGGCAGTAAAAGTGCCCATAGGGTCTGTGAACGAATAACGACCAGCTAGTATGCTCTGGTAAACATACAGGGAGCCGTCATCTATCAGCTTCTTCTGTGTTAAGTCTTCGGCAAAATAGTTGCCTTTCAAAGCTCTTTCCATATTCTTTACATTAGTTTACAAAGCTAAGAATATCAAGCTACTAGGTTGCAGAAAGGTCTAAAATCCGTATTATCAAGGGCTATTCGTTTACTTCATCGGAACCACAAAGTATAATATGTATGATAGTAAAATGAGCTCTAAAACCCAACAAAAAAAGGAGAAATTTAAGGAACTCATCTGGTATATCTGTGAAAACTATAATAACCAGCTTTTTGAGACAAAACTATGGAAGCTGACATTTTTCTGTGATACTGACTACTTCCAGAAATATCAAATCCCTCTTACATCAGTTCCTTATATAAAAAACCAAAGAGGCCCAACTCCTACATACAACCTTGCAAAACAAGCTCTAGAAGAGCTTGTTGACGATGGATACATAACAAAAGGAGAGAATGGAACTTATGTTGCATTGAAAAACTACGACCTCAAACATCTAGACAACCAACAGATTGATGCAGTGAACACAACCTGTGATAAATACTACAAACTAACGGTAAAAGAAATCTGCACTTTGGCACATAGAGACCCTGTATACCTATCTGCTGAAAAACAAAATGAAATTTTAGACTTTAGTTTTGTGTCTTATAGAGATGATGGTTCAGATGAAGAGGAGGAAGACGAGGCCGTCCCAAAACTTATTTCATTCAGTAAAAAAGCTGAAGAAAATTTACTAAAACTGGCCTACTAGCTTTTTACTGATATGGAATACTCTCTGGGCCCTTATGTCAAAAGAGACATAAAAAGACTGAAGAAATTACACAGCTTAGAGAAAGACCTTGAAAATCACTATAAGATTTTCAGAGGAAAAATAAACGAGAGAATAAATAGTGAATATCAAGTTCCTTTGGCACAAGCGTTTCTTTATAAAGTAGAGTTACCTGACAATGTAAAAGTGTTTTTTTATAAAGACAGATGTGCTGTTACAAATCCAAGAATGTCTCCTAGCGAAGGATTAAGAATTATTTTTGGAATGTATATAAAAGATAAAAAGCCATTAAAGTATGTGCCCTTCATTGTTTTTACTGCTAAAGAAGAACAACAAAAGTACTACTGTCCAAATGGTAAGGAATATCCTTTGAAACAAGCTCATTTCAAAGATATTATCCAAGCTAAATTGGAATATATTGAGGTTGAGGAATAAAAAGATACGAACTTATTTGATATACTAATTTTATGAAACTTACTCTGCCAGTTAGAGAAAATCTTGAACTACGAACACTAGAACCATCTGATGCGGGAATTTTCTTTGAGTTAACTAGAAAGAACGATACCTATCTACGACAATGGCTTGGGTGGCTTGATGATGATAAAAGTGTAGCGGATACAGAGAAATACATAATAGACAGTAATAAAAGATTTGCCAACAAAGAAGGTCTTGATTTTGGCATTTTCTATAACAATCAACACATTGGAGGAATTGGATTATATCCTTGGGATACAGCAAATAAGAAAACCTCTATTGCTTACTGGGTTGGAGAAGAGTTACAAGGTAAAGGTATTGTAACTGACACTTTGAAAGCGGTGATAGATTATGCATTTACAGAAATGGGACTAAATCGCATTGAAATCACTTGTGCGACTGGAAACACAAAAAGTTCCGCTATTCCCAAAAAACTTGGTTTTATCTTTGAAGGTATTGCTCGTGAAGGTGAATGGCTTTATGACCATTTTGTAGATTTAGAGGTTTATAGCTTGTTAGCTAAAGAATGGCATAAGGCGTAATTCTTGCTGTATACTCTTCCACTCCACAGTTCTAAACGCATCTAACCACTCCCGCAATTTTTCAAAAAGGGTTTTTTGCTTGTTGTAAAAATGGTATAATTAACCCATGAAAATAAAACACCTTTCTATTCTTATATCAAGAATCGCTTTGTTTATTATTTACTTTTGGTTTGGATTTCTAAAAGTTATAGGACAAAGTCCAGCGAGCACGATGGTCCACACTCTTTTTGATAAAACCATGGCGCACATGATGCCTTTTATATCTTTCGGAATTTTTATAGTTCTCTTCGGACTTTTTGAGATGCTCATCGGACTATTATTTATACTCCCAGGATGGGAGAGGTGGGCTTTAAGTCTTTTTGCTTTTCATATGGTCACAACAATACTTCCTATTTTTGTGATGTCAGAAGTTTGGACACATTTTATGGTTCCAACTCTAGAAGGGCAATACATAATAAAAAATATTGCTCTTATCGCCTGCGCTCTATCTATTTGGTCAACTATAACTCCACTCAAATCAAAAGTCCCTGATCCCCTATTAACACAATAATGGAAAAACTTTCCTGGCATACCGTCGAATATTTGCATAGAGAAAAAACCGCTGATTGGTATTGGATAGTTGCTATTGTCACTATTTCTATTGCGCTCATTTCAATAATTCTAAATAATGTAATATTTGCTATTTTAATTATGGTTTCTTCGTTTACCCTTTCTCTTTTTGCATCAAAAAAACCAATAATTATAGAAATAGTTATAGATGATCTTGGGATAACTGTCGGTAGAACACGCTATGTCTATGGAAATATAGAATCGTTTTGGATTGAAACTCGCGAGATTCATCCGAAAATATTGCTTAAATCAAAAAAAGTTTTTTCACCTTTCATTGTTATTTTTATTGAAGATGTCACAGTAGAGCAAGTCCACGCAAAACTATCTGGACATTTACCAGAAGAAGAACACACTGAACCTTTATTTGAAAAAATTCTTTTCTACTTTGGTTTCTAACTTGTGCTCTCGTCCAGAATCGAACTGGAATCGCCAGCTTCGCAGGCCAACATTTTATCCATTAAACTACGAGAGCAATATAACAAAACTAACACAAAATCATTGCTAAATCTATATTGTTAGATAAAAAATATATTATTTTCTCTTTTTTGAAAGATAGGAGGATTTTGATCTTTTTGTAATCGCTAAAATACCAATAACAACAATATATGTCATGAAAACTTCACCTGGAAGTTTGTAGACATGACGATATATAACTTCTAGAGCAAGGAGTATGATGATCAAAACTGTCCAGACAAAAACGTAAACCTCTCCTGGGTGTCTGCCGATATTATAATCATGCCATCGTTCAAATTCTTTTTGTGTGGAGTACACGGCTAGAACTGCGATGTATATGGAAGAGATCGGCCCGAGAAAATCAACCAAGCCATTTCGTGTAAAAAAATCAGCCAGTATTAAAACATAAAGAACAATAGCCCAAAAGTTAACGAGGTGTCTCCAGATGTCAACGCTTATTAATTTGTCATCTTTTAGCTTTGCCATAACACTTTATTATACCAAAAAACCACCCAGTTGTCAGTAACTGGGTGGTTTTTGTTTGCTCTTCCTACCCCCTCTTTATCATGGCGAAAATTCGAGATTTCTTTCGAGAAGCGGTGTTCAGTTTCAATAATCCAGTCTTAACAGCTTTATCAAAAGTTTTTTGAACTTCTGACATCATTGCCATAGCCTCTTTTATTTTCTTTTCAGATACTAGCTTTTTAACTTTTTTGACGACTTTGTTTATGAGATCTTTTTTTACAGAATTAAAGTCCTGCTTTTTGGCAGACGATCGGAGAGCCTTTTTGGCTGATGCTGTAATCGGCATGAAGAAGATAGTAACAGATAAATCATTTTTTAGCAATTTTTTCTTCTTGACTTTATACTACAGACATGCTATGATGCAGGGTAGTTCTTTGAGTCTTTCAAATAGGAGGCCAGATGTTATTTCGAAGTCACGGTGCAATCGTCCCTGTAACCCCGCAGAAATCCGAGCTCGAGAGACTGCTCGAAGTGAAAGTTCCTCTCGGAGATCTGTTGGACTTCCTCCGCAAGTACGACTCAAAGTAAGACCTGTTCGTTATATTTATTGTTTTACTACTATAGTGAGCAAAACAATAAATTTCGTCATGCATAGCATGATAGAAAAACGCCAAATTGTAATTATTACATTGGCGCTTTTTCATTTCTAAAAATTAAGGTACACTGTGCCTATGATTGGTCACCTCAAGGGCACGTTGGTACATCAAGACATCAAATCTGTCATTTTAGATGTATCTGGAGTCGGCTACAAAGTTTATACAAACACGACTTCCTTGCCGAAGCGAAGCGCAGGCGATAAATCATATAAGGCGTCGACTACGACAGAGTTTTGGACATATTTGGCTGTCCGTGAAAATGCTTTGGACCTGTATGGTTTTGGTACAAAAGAAGAACTGGACTTCTTTGAACTTCTTATTTCTGTCTCCGGCATAGGGCCAAAATCCGCTTTGGCAATACTTTCAATCGCAACACTCGGAAATCTCCGGCACGCTATTTCAACTGGAGACACGAGTCATCTGACAAAAGTCTCGGGCATCGGCAAGAAAAATGCTGAAAAAATTGTTATTGAATTAAAAGACAAACTTGTTGGACTATCTGTCGATATGAGTGCTTCTGTTTCTGGGGATGTTGACGCCCTAGAAGCTTTGAAATCTCTCGGTTATGGTGAACGCGAAGTTCGTGAAGCTTTGAAAAAAGTTTCTGATACCAAAGACACTGGTGAGAAAATAAAGAAAGCACTAAAGTTACTATCGTAGTTTCAAATTTTCAATTTACAATTCTCAATTTTCATTGAATTTTCAATGGTTCAATTTGAAAATTTATTCATTGCAAATTGATTAAAAATTGTAAAATTAAAAATTGTAAAATTATTTGACTTTTATGCCTGAACTTCCCGAGGTTACAACAACCGTAAGAGGACTGAACGAAGTCTTACAAAAACTAACTATAAAAAATGTTTGGTCTGACTATTTTTTGCGCACAACAAGTAAAAGTAAAATTAGCATTAAAAACAAAAAGTATTTTGATCATTTTAAAAAAGAAATTTCTGGAGAAAAATTTCTTAGCGCAGAGCGAAGAGGAAAAAATATCCTGATTCATCTCACAGGAGGAAAAACTATTCTTATTCATATGAAAATGACTGGCCACCTCTTGTACGGAAAGTATTACTTTAAAAATGGAAAGTGGAAAAGTGACGAGGAACTTTTATCTGACCCGTTTAATCAGTTTATCCATCTTACTTTTTCCCTATCAAACGGAAAACACTTGGCCTTTTCAGATATGCGTAAATTCGCGAAGGTAATACTTTTTGAAACAGCAAAAAGAAGTGACTTGGTAGATTTAGAGCCACTCGGTCCAGAACCCTTGCAAGATTTGAGTTTTGATACTTTCAAAAAACAAATCAATACAAAAAAGGGTAAGAAAATAAAAACTGTCCTAATGGACCAAACTGTTTTAGCGGGAATAGGAAATATTTATTCAGATGAAATACTTTGGGCATCCAGCATCCATCCTGAAAGAAAAACTGAAAAAATAAGTGACTCAGATCTAAAAACTATGTGGATTAACATGAAAAAAATACTTGAGTCCGGAATAGAAATGGGGGGAGATTCAATGTCAGATTATCGGAATATTTATGGACAAAAAGGTAATTTCCAAAATGCACACAAAGTATACAGACGAACAAAACAGAAATGCCTAAAAAAAGGCTGTGGCGGAACAATACTCCGAAAAGTTATAGGCGGTAGAAGCGCGCATTTTTGTAGTAAGCACCAAAAATAAATTTGTAGTAAAATAGATCTATGAATAAAGACCATGGAATAGGCCTACTTGTCCTTCTTGGCATTATATCTATTGCTCTTTTTGGTGGATCAAAAGGCTCCGGAAACAATGGACTGTTGTCATCCGGCAACGCCACCCCAGAACAAAAACAGACAAATATTCAGCAACAAATAAACACAACTCAATATCAAATAGACACTCTTCAAAAACAAATCCAGGAGGAAAATGATAAAAAAACTAGATCACAATATTACGGCCTTGTTAGCATTGCCTACATAAACAGATCAACCACCCCAGACCAAGAATACGTTGCTTTACGAGTGGACTACTCGGCCACAACATCTATTCCTATTACCGGCTGGACATTAAAAAGCACGAGTAGCGGAAATTTAGTGAAAATACCAAAAGGTAATTATCTTTATTTTAGTGGGCAGGTAAATAGCGAAGAAAATATTTATTTGAATAAAGGAGATACTATGTACGTGGTCACAGGAGTGTCGCCGATTGGTTTGAGTTTCAGATCAAACAAATGCTCCGGTTATTTGGGACAATTCCAAACATTTGTTCCATATATTGGTGGCTCATGCCCTTCTCCTAGAAACGAAAATTTGTCATCAATCCCAAATGGCCCAAATAATGACGCCTGTTTTGACTATATTGATTCTTTCCCAAACTGTAGAATACAGACGGATCCCCTCCCCGCAAATTTGTCCTACGAATGTAATACTTTCATTTATAAAAAAATAAATTATGCCTCATGTATCGATACGCATAAAAATGATAAAGATTTCTATGTGCCAGAATGGAGAGTCTACTTAAGACACGCTGATCATATTTGGAAAGATAGACGTGAAAATATTGTTTTGTATGACAACCTCGGTAAAATTGTAGCAAGTTTGAGTTACTAAACTCCTAAAATTCTAAAAAGTGCCACGCCAAAAGCGACGGAAACATTGAGAGATTCCTTCTTTCCTCTCATCGGAATTTCAATCACAACATCACTCTGCTGTAATATTTCTTTTGAAATTCCCTCAACTTCGTTGCCAACAATAAAAAGTATTGGCGGTTTTATTTTGGTTTTTTTGTAATCCACTGACCTGTCAGACTGTTCTAGAGAAACTATTTTATATTTTTCTTTTTTCAGCTTTTTTATTATTTTAAGCGGATCCAAAACATATTCCCAAGAAATAGTTTTTTCTGCGCCAAGAGCTACTTTTGCGATATCTTTTCTCGATTTTCCAAACTTATCTACAGGAGTCGGAGTATACCCAGACAAATAGATTTTTGACACACCCAAAGCGTCAGCTGTTCGGAAAATAGAGCCAACATTATGAGTGCTTCGAATATTGTGAAGTAAAACCGCGACTTCTTTTTTCTTCATTCTTGAACTATAGCACCCAGTTTAAAAATTTGAAATTAAAAATTAAAAATTGTATACTTTATATATGTTTACTTCATTTTTTCATCCGCTAGCTACATTTCCTGGTTTACTAACATATGGACTACTTGCTCCGTTTATATTAAGACTGACTGTCGGAATGGCGATTATTTATCTCGGTTATGAGAGATATAAAAAACCTTACAAGTGGGTTTCTATTTTGTATGTTGTTTTTGGAGCATTGCTTGTGTTAGGTCTCTATACTCAAGTTTCAGCAATAATAGCAATAGTCGTAACAAAGTTTGATTTCTGGACAAAGAAAAAATCTGGTGGGGTTTCCAAAGAAGATTTTATTTTGTACGGAATGATTGTGGTAATTCTTCTCTCATTACTTTTTACTGGTCCAGGATTTCTAGCTTTTGACTTGGGGTTGTAATTGGACTTTCTCTGTTTTTCTGTTATATTTCAAGGGTGTAATCATGGTCGGGGATAATAAAGTGCATATGGTCAGGGATAGTTTTCTTGTCGTCACAAGAAAACTTCCACGACCCTGCCTCAACTGTTTTTTCTACTGAAAAAACATGTTTCCGGCTCGCGTAAGTCTTTGAGTAATCAAAGCAGTTTGATTACTCAAAGCATACGCGCCCGTAGCTCAGTCGGTAGAGCAGGTCCCTTTTAAGGACAAGGTCGTTGGTTCGATCCCAACCGGGCGCACTAGGCAAAAAATCTCCCTCAGTTGGGAGATTTTTCGCACTAGTGCGCGGCGGAGACATGTTTTTGTAGCAACAAAAACAGTCGAGTCGTGGGCCGAAGGAAATTTGATTTTGACGAAAATCAAATTATCCGAAGTGCACTACTGCGAGTCGGAGCGCGTCGTCTGCTGAGCAGACCCAAAAGCGAGACTGTCCCAAAAGAATTTTTATCAAAAAATTACTTTTGGGACACGCGCAATTACAATCCCAGCACCCACTTCTCCAACATCACCTCCATCTCCCCTTCACCTTGTCGCACCCTGTGAGTCATATCCATAAGCTCTCCTGACATTTTTGTTAGCTCTTCTGTTTTATATTTTCTTGCTCCAGTTAATGCATTTTTGTAAACAAAAGGCGAAAGTCCTGTATCGTTGCTACTTGTCGCTCGTGAAGTTAAAATCATATTTTTTACCTGCCAGAAAAATATTCCGTGAATTTCCTCTGGAGCGGTGCCTTTGTTAATAAAATCAATGTATGAAATCCAGAGACTTTTTTTGTCTTTTTGCAAAAGTCCGTCGGCAACGGTGAAAATACTAGGTAAAAACTTTTTATTTTCTGCTTTTACAAACTCCTGAACTTGTTTAGCGTTTTTTTCAATTTTTTTCAAGCTGGGACTATCAACTGATGATTCGAGCATTAAAAAAATCTGTTCGGACTCTTGCATTCCATCAAGTCTTTCCAGAACATAGTCTTTGTAATCTTTTTTTTCAAAAATGTTGTCCAAAACAACGGTGTATTTTTGTTCAAAAAGCCCTCTCGCAACTAATAATTCATCAAACTGGGCATCGCTCCAGTTCTCACTAGTTATTTTGAATATTTCAGCCCCCGGACGTTTCTTCTGGGCAATATCTAAAAGCTCGTGAAGTTTCTTGCGAGCTTTGTGTGTATCTGTTCCGTGGATTAGGTAAAGCATGAAAATTATTTAATTCCTAATTATACTAATTAACCTAAAGAATGACCAAGCCCCAATGACACAATGACCAATGAAAGTCCAAATGCTCAAATGTCCAATTGGGAATTAGGCCATTAGGTCATTTCATTGGAAATTGGGGTTTGGACATTGGGATTTGTTTAGAAATTAGAGCACTTAGGTCAATTAGGAATTTTGCAGCTCTCCTTACAGCTTTCGCAGCTCACCCCAGTTGTCACCAACTGATATATCCGTAGCACAAATTATTCCGTGAGTTTTCTTTGGATCTATTACCCCTTCCATCATTTTTTTAATCTCGGGTGAAACTGAAGAAATTATATTTTCTTTTATTTCATAGACGAGCTCATCATGAACTTGTAGCAACAGTCGAACATCACTTTTCAAATTGGTCATACGACCACTGCTCGCTTGGAGCGGTTGTCTACCCGCCAAAAATTTATCTATTTTTACCATAGCTATTTTTATAATATCAGCTTCTGTCCCCTGTATCGGAGCGTTTATAGCCATACGTTCAGCACTTGCCTTCATAAAAGGAAGTTTGGAGTGAATATCAGGGAAATATCTGCGTCTACCGAAATACGTCTCTGTGTAACCTTTTTGAGCTGTCTCATGTTTTACTTTTTCTAAATACTCTGCCAAACCAGCAAATCTGTTGAAATATCCGTCCAGAAACTCTTGGGCCTCTTCTCTGTTCGTGCCAATATTTTTCTGAAGCGCCGTTACACCCATGCCATACATCACACCAAAGTTTATAACTTTTGCTTTGGCACGCATTTGTTTTGTCACTTCTTCAGGCTTTACGCCAAAAACTTCACAGGCTACAGCAGTGTGAACATCCTGGCCTTTTTTGAAAATTTCTATGAGTTTTTTATCGCCAGAGAGAAAGGCGGCGATGCGAAGCTCCATTTGAGAATAATCGAACGAGACGATTTTATAACCTTTTTCGGCTATAAACGACTTGCGAATTTCACGACCAAGATCTGTTTTGACGGGAATATTTTGAACACCTGGATTCTGGCTGGCCATTCTACCAGTAGCACTGCCCGCTTGTAAAAACTGCGGATGAATACGGTTATTTCCGTCAACTAAAGTCGGAATCGTATCAATATATGTACCAAGAAGTTTCGATAGCTCGCGATATTCGAGTATAAAACCAGCGATAGGATGCTCTTCGCGTAACTTTTCCAACTCTGATTCTTTGGTAGAAAATCCACCGCTTGCATTCTTTTTCTGATTTTTTGTTTTCAGTCCCATTTTAACAAAAAGCATTTCACCAAGTTGTTTTGGAGAACTGATATTGAATTCCACACCTACAATTTTCCAAATTTTCTTTTCAAGCAAATCCAGTTCCGCATGATATTTTTTTGATAAAACTTTTAGTCGCTCCACGTCTATTTTTATTCCGATCTCTTTCATTTTAGCAGTTATGGGAATAAGTGGTCTTTCTATCTCATCCATAACAAAAGAAAGATTTTGATCTTTTATCATTTTCTCTAAAACCTCTCTGGCTTCTTTTAAACTATTTTTATGAGTGTATGACAAAATATCATCCAAATCTGGATTGGTTTTATTTGAGTCCACAACCCAAAGCATTAGACCTACTTCTGCGATATCTTCTGGACTTTCTTCTTTACCCACACTTTCTGGCAAATCCAGAGACAAAACTTCTGCGATTTTTATCCCAAGACTACGAAACTCAAACTCGGCGAAAATATCTTGGACTTTTTTCATGTCGATATCTTCCCGCCAGATTTTTTCTGGGATTTTAAAGTAAATCGGCACATCTCTGCGAATTGTTGCCAACATTTTTGAAAATAGCGCTTCTTCTTCTCCGGCTTTCAGTAACTCAACAATTCTTTTCTTTATACCGGCTTTTTCAAATTGGTCATTCCCGGTTGTTTTTTTTAGCTTTTTGTAGATATCTTCAATAGAACCGAAATTAACAATCAACTCCTCGGCTGTTTTTTCTCCTATTCCTGCGATTCCAACAATATTGTCCGACGGATCCCCTCTCAACCCTTTATAGTCTGGCAAAAGTTTCGGACCAAAATGAAATCTCTCCAAAACTGCTTTTTCATTATATATAATCGTATCTTTTATTCCTTTTTTGAGAGTATAGACTCGGACTTTATCACCTTCAATAAGTTGCATGGTGTCCATATCGCCTGATGCAATTACGATATCTATCTCTTTATTATTTTTCAGCGTCTCCACAATAGTGCCGAGCATATCGTCCGCTTCAAAACCTGGAGATGAATACATCGGAATATTTAAGGCTTTGAAAACATCTTTTGATCGTTCAAGTTGAGCGATGAGGGCATCATCTATTTTTTTACGACCAGCTTTGTAGTCGGCGTAGACTTCATGTCGCATCGTTGGCTCGGGCAGATCATAACAAGCCACGATATAGTCTGGCTTTACATCTTTTACTAGTTTTATGAGCATAGTACACAAACCGTACAGCGCTCCAGTCGGTTCGCCTTTACTTGATTCAAATTCTGGCAGAGCGTGATATGCCCTGTGCAATATGGCATGGACATCAAGCAGTGCCAGTGTTTTTTTACCTTTAGATTTAGCCATGTGGTAATTATATCACTTCTATTTCACGTGAATTTTCATCATCTAAAACCTTTAATCTGATCTGTATATGCTCTGGCATAATGTCAGAGACTCTCTCTGGCCACTCGATGAGAATAATATTTTTTGGATCAGAAATAATTTCTTTCCAGCCAAGATGCAAAAGCTCCTCTGATTTTTCTAAACGATAGGCGTCTATGTGAATAAGATGTGTAAATTCACTTGCCCCGTTAGAAGTAGGTCGCTTGCGACCGTTAGTTCTAATGGGGTATATTTTTTCAATAACAAAAGTTGGACTAATAACTGTTTCTTCAACACCAAAATGTTTTGCGAAGGTTTGGACAAAAGTTGTCTTACCTGCCCCAAGATTTCCATATAGACCAATAACAGTTGCCCCTCTCTTACTTTCTATAGTACTTGAGGCAATTTCTCTGACGACTTTTTGAAACTGATCTAAGTTATCGACTATATATTTTACAGATCTCATATTGAAAAAATACTACCATATTTTGTCTACAAAAAAAGCCGCGAATTTCGCGACTCCTCGCGGTAGCACTGCTATATAGTGTGCTACCGCGGAACAAAGAACTTCATCTGATGTACCAATCCTGGCTATCCCGCCGAACGTACTGATACCCAGACTGTGAGTAGCTCTGGATAAATCCGTACGTCGACGAGAGAACCTTGCCAGTAGTACTACTCACCGCAGTCAGAGTGAAATTCTCACTCTGACCCTGCAGAGTATACTGACCGGAAAAATACAAAGCCATGGAACCGCGAGCGCAGAGATTCTTCACTGCAACCCCAATCCCACGCAGACCAGTCCTGATTTCAATCGGTCCACCGCTTTCGTTATGGACCGTGAATGAAATCCGATCCCTGTTGTACTTGAAGTCTTCTGCGTTGGGATTGACCCAAACAGACGACTCCTCACACACAGAGATTGCCGCCAGAGCCATAGCCTGTTCGTGAACCTTGGCTCTCTTGGCCAAGATTTTGTCGTCCTTCTCGACGACCTTCCGAGCCTTTCTCATCTCGGCGTCATCTATAAGTTTGTGCGACTTGACCTCGGCCTTTGCCTCGTTCTCATCGTGGATCCTCTTCCACTGGAGGAGAACTTTCTTCTCATCGGGCGAAGCTTCGTCGTAGCGTTTCAAAAACGCCTGGTTTTCACTCATCTCCCGAATGATTCTCTGATCGGCAGTTTCTGCAACAGGTGGTTTAGCCACGTGAGAAGTCTGCGCTCCCGGGAACGGAGACGGCGTGTTGACGGTTTTCTTGCCACCACAGCCGAGAGCCATTCCGAGCAAAAAAGTCATCGCCCAGATGACCCACTTGGGTCCGAAAACCCGAACCAGAACCTTTACAATGTGCCTCATGGGACACCCCCTCTGCCTACCATCTTACACTACTTTAGTCTTTTTGTCAATATACTCAAAAAGTAGCCAGAATTAAGGATTTTCAACTGAAAATTATGTTATTATTTATGCATGGTTGTATTTGACGAAGATAAACAAAATAAACGGATAGACGATTTACGAAAACAAGAGGAAGAAGAACTGACTCAAACTCTATCATCTAAATATGGTGTCCCCTATCTAGATCTAACTGCCGTTCCAATAAACATTGATTCTATTCGTGTTATTACAGAAACAGAAGCTCGCGAAGCGCAAGTAGCTGTTTTCAATGAAGTTGATAAAGTTTTGAGTGTTGGTGCATTGTCTCCAGAAAATCCGAAAACAGTTGAGGCGTTAAATAAATTAAAAGCAAAGGGCTACAGTGTTGAACTCTTCATGGTTTCCCACGCAAGTCTTGAAAAAGTTTGGATTAGATACAAGGACTTATCGTATTCTTTTGAAACAAAATCTGGGGCTTTGGATATTTCCAACGATCAGATCACAGAGTTTTTGTCACAAGTTCAGACTATACCTGATGTTCAGAAACTGATACAAGAAGTTTTGAGTATGAAAAAAAGTTATCGTATTTCTCGAATTATGGAAATAATTCTAGCTGGAGCAATTGCAACTGACGCTTCCGATGTTCACCTTGAACCAGAAGAAAGCTATGTTCGACTTCGATACAGACTAGATGGAATACTGACAGACATTTTGGAATTTGATTTAGATACATACAAACTACTTTTGTCTCGTTTGAAACTTGTTTCTAATTTAAAACTCAATATTGGTGGTGCACAAGATGGACGTTTTAGTATAAAAATAAAAGATAGTGAAATAGAAATCCGAACTTCCCTTCTCCCCGGAGCATATAGCGAGTCGATCGTTCTCCGAGTCCTCAATCCAAAATCAATAGGAACACCACTAGAAGATTTGGGTATAAATAAAAGGTTGATGGAGATGATTGATATACAACTAAAAAAACCGAACGGTATGATGCTCAACACTGGACCGACTGGTTCCGGAAAAACCACAACCTTGTATGCCTTTATAAAAAGAATTCACACACCAGAAATAAAAATAATTACTATCGAAGATCCAATAGAATACCATTTACCGGGTATTGTCCAGACTCAAACTGACGAAAAGAAAGACTATACGTTTGCTGAAGGTCTGCGAAGTGCTCTGCGTCAAGACCCGGACGTAATCATGGTCGGTGAAATACGAGACAGAGAAACAGCAGAAATAGCTATTAACTCGTCACTAACTGGACACTTAGTTTTTTCTACACTTCACACTAACAACGCTGCTGGAACATTTCCACGACTGATAGACCTTGGAGCAAATCCAAAAGTTTTGTCGTCAGCAATAAATATGGTTATGGCTCAACGTCTCGTCCGAAAACTATGTCCAGCATGCAAAAAACAAATCGATCTTGCAGGTGATGATAAAAAAACTATCCTAGATATTTTGGATACAATAAAAGATAAAAGCTATCTAGAAGGACTAGATCGCTCACATATTTTCCAAGCCGTCGGTTGTGATAAGTGCCACAACATCGGCTATAAAGGTCGGACTGGAATACACGAAGCTATTGTAATGGATTCAGATATTGAAAAGATAGTTATTGAAAACCCGAGCGAAAGAGAGATAGAAAAAGTGGCAAGTAAGCAAAATTTGCTAAACTTAAATCAAGATGGGGTAATAAAAGTGCTTCAGGGTATAACAACTTTGGAAGAATTACGCAGAGTTGTGGATGTTGAGAGACAATAGAAACTGGACACGGGATTTCTTGCAAGCTCTAATGTTAAACAGACTTGCCAAGGATAGTTTGCTACTTATACTTAATGCAGAGGTCAGTCGAAATTTCAAAAAAGTTCCAAAGCATAAATCTCTAAGCAACACTTAAAGTAAAGATACAAAAAGCTAAGTATTTCACAAAGGATAACTCCAGAATATTACACAAGGTAATATCCAGAATGTCCTCGTAGAAAGACTCTTAAACATAAATGCTTAGTTGCTTAGAGATTTATATTTTGGAGCGGCCAAATGCAGTCAAATAACCATCGAGTAATGTAGAAAAGGAGTCTAGCATAAAAAACTTTTCATGTCAACAGGTAGTAGAGCAGAGCTCACTACCTGTTAGACCCCGTAGTGAGCTGTTTACCGTGTACTGAGCTTTGCTCTAGTACCGCGGCTCTACTACTGGGGTCAAGCAATGATTTGATATAATGTAAATAGTATGAAGAAAAAACAGGCTAACAAAGACAATGGGGTATCGGAAAAAGAAGAATTATTCTTGGACACCACTTTGCGACCTTCAAAATGGGAGGATTATATAGGTCAAAACATGGTAAAAAAGAACTTGCAGATCCTACTTACCGCGGCAAAAGAGCGAAATCACCCACCAGAGCACATACTTTTCTACGGTCCGCCTGGACTTGGAAAAACGACCCTTGCTCATCTCATTGCCAAAGAAATAAAAGCCCAAATGAAGGTGACTTCTGGTCCTGCAATAGAGAAAATTGGTGATTTAGCGTCAATACTGACAAATCTCTCACCAGGAGACATACTTTTTATTGATGAAATTCATCGCCTTAATAAAACTATTGAGGAAGTTTTATATCCCGCCATGGAATCTGGCTCACTCGATATTATTATCGGAAAAGGACCGAGTGCTCGAACAATACAACTCGAACTTCCACCATTTACACTGATCGGCGCAACGACACGAATCGCCATGATTTCATCCCCTCTCCGCTCACGCTTTTCTGGAGGAATTTTCAAACTGGAGTTTTATACCAACGACGAAATACAAAAAATAATTACTCGATCTGCTAAAATTTTAGGAATCGATCTAGAAAAAAGTGCAGGTCAGGAGATTTCAAAAAGATCTCGCTTTACTCCGCGTACAGCAAACTACTTTTTGAAACGTTGTCGTGACTATGCCCAGGTTCACAAAACAGAGATGACCAAAAACTCTGTGGCAGAAGCTTTAAAACTTCTCGGTATTGACGAACAAGGACTAACACCTGCAGATAGAGATATTTTGCATACGATAATAAATAAATTTGGTGGTGGACCTGTTGGATTAAATACCTTGGCCGCAGCAATATCAGAGGAACAAGCAACAATTGAGGAGTTCAACGAACCATATTTATTACAACTTGGATTTCTTGATCGTACTCCGCGCGGAAGAACGGTAACTGCTTCAGGCTATGAGCATTTGGGATTAACACCTAAGACTTTGTTGTAACAAAGTTTTAGGTGTATAACGTATAGTGTATAAAGTATAATGTATGGACTTGAATTCTTATTTATACATAATACGTTATACCTTATACATCACACATTCCAATGAGTGGACATAATAAATGGTCAAAAATAAAACACAAGAAAGAAAAAACTGATTCACAAAAATCAAAGATTTTTGGCAAAATGATAAAGCTGATCACGGTTGAAGCGAAAAAGTCTGGGGGGAATGTAAGTTCCCTGGGACTTAAATCGGCGATAGAAAAAGCCAAGTCAATGAATGTACCGAACGATAATATTGAGAGAGCGATTAAAAAATCTAGTGAGTCTGGTGATATGGAGATGATTATTTACGAGGCATATGGGCCGGGCGGATGTGCGATGGTTATTGAAGCACTAACGGACAGTAAAAATCGTGCGAATCAAGAAATAAAAACTATTTTAGCAAAACATGGTTTTGCTATGGCGGGTGTTGGAGCAGCGAGCTGGGCATTTAGTCACAGTCCTGGTGGAGAATGGACACCAACTTCAACAATTCCCCTTTCGGATGAAGATGGGGAAAAACTTGGTAATCTAATAGAAGAATTAGAGGAATCAGATGAAGTGCAGGATGTTCATACAAATGCAGAATAATAAACAATTTTTAATTTTGTAATTTTTAAATAATGTTTTAATGAATTAATTTTTAAAAATTAGAAATTTAGATTTATTTATAAAATTAAAAATTCAAAAATTATAAAATTCATGAAACTTATTTCTATTGATCCGGGATACGAACGACTTGGATTAGCAATATTGGAAAAAGAAAAAGGTAAAAAAGAAGTGCTTATTTTTTCTGAATGTTTTAAAACGTCTAGTAAACTTCCCCACTATGAGCGTCTCCGACTTATTGGAAATAGAATTAAAGAGGTAATAAAAAAATATAAACCAGAACAACTAGCAACAGAGAAACTTTTCTTTAGCGGAAATCAAAAAACTGCAATGCTCGTGGCAGAAGCTCGCGGAGTAATTCTATATACCGGAAGCTCAATGGGACTAGAAGTTTTTGAATACACACCAAACAACGTGAAAATCGCCATAACTGGATATGGCAGAAGTGAGAAAAGACAAATGATAGATATGGTAAAAAAACTAATCGTGGTCACTTCAAAGACTAATAGTGACGATGAGTTTGATGCAATTGCTATTGGACTGACCCATTTTGCTATAAATCGTTAACAAAATCTCTTACTCGCACACTTTTTCTCCAGACCGCTCGCTCCGCCAGCGCTACGCTCACTTTGTTCTCGACCTGAATCCGTCAAGAACGGGGTGCCTTGACGGAACCAAGCTTCAGGTCTGCGAGGTCTTGCGAAAAAGTATGCTCGACGAGATTTTTAAAACTTTCATAATTTAGATGAGATCCGATGTTGAGGAATTGGAAATGCGAGGAGCCTTACTCGTCGTAAGGTGACGAGAATTTTCAATTTCGAAACGAGGAGATCGCTAAATTTGGAAGTTTTAACTTCTCATCATCTTTAGAAAGACGTCCTGTGGAATATTAACCTTCCCCATTCCTCTCTCTTTCATTTTCTTTTTTCCTTTCTTTTGCTTTTCGCGCAACTTCATTTTGCGAGTAATATCTCCACCATACATGTGTTGCGTCACATCTTTACTAAAAGCTGAAACTGTTCGACTTGAGATTATTCTGCCAAGAGCTTTGCCTTGGATTTTCATCACAAACATTTGGCGAGGCAAAATAGCGTGAAGCTTTTCCACAGCTTGCTCTGCTTCTTGCTCAACCACACGACGAGAAACAACTCGAGAAAAAGCTGGCAATATTTCGTCGGCGACTAAAATATCTAGCCGAACAACGTCAGCTTTTCTCATTCCTTCTATTTCATATGAAATGGAACCGAAACCACTGGTGACACTTTTTAATTTATCAAAAAAGTTTCGCATCAGCTCTCGAAGAGGCATTTTCATGGTCAGTCTAGTTCTGTCTTCTCCAAAGTTTTCTGAATCCCCTATTTCTGCTTCGTGATCATACAAAAGTGGCATGAGATTTGAGAGATATTTTACAGGTGTAATAATAACCACATTTGCCCACGGCTCACGAATTTCAGAATAAGTTCCTTCGTCAGGAAAATTTGCAGGAGAATACACCATATATGATTTATTTTTATAAGCCTGCCCCGTAGGAAGTTGTGCTCGACTTTCCTTCGGGGTCACTTCATATGTAATCGTCGGCATGGTCACCACCAACTCCAAGTTAAATTCTCTGTGTAAACGCTCTGAAATAATTTCCAAGTGGAGCATACCGAGAAAACCACAGCGAAATCCCCTCCCCAAAGAGCCCGAAGATTCTTCCTCAAATGTGTATGAAGAGTCAGAAAGTTTTAGTTTGCCAAGTGCCTGCTTTAAAACAGTGAAATCATCCTGACTTTCAGGATAAATCGACGCCCAGACAACAGGTCTGGGAGACATATACCCAGCAAGTGGCGAGAGCTTGTCTTCTATAGTTGCTACCGTGTCTCCAACAGAAGCGATTCCGGGTTGTTTTATGCCCGTTACAATATAGCCAATTTCTCCTGCAGAAAGTTTATCCACCGCCACTTCGCCCGGTGAAAAAATTCCAACTTCGATGGAGGTGAAAGTTTCTTTAGCAATTTTAAAAACCAAAGGTGTGTTTCTTTTTACTTCTCCGGACATTACCCGCACGAAAACGATAACTCCACGATGAGTTGAGTATTTGAAATCAAAAACTAGTGCCCTGAAGGCACTCGCAGACAGAGGCAGACTAGACGCAGACTTCGCTGAATTTAATTCTGCGTGAGTCTGTGTTAAGTCTATGCTGGTCGGCGGAGGTACTTTTTCAATAATTGCATTTAAAAGTGCCTCAACACCTTTTCCAGTTCTGCCAGAAGTTTCCATGATATCTTCTTCTTTGCATCCTAAAAGTTTGATGACTTCCTGCTTAACTTCAGAGACACGTGCCAAGCTCGAATCTATTTTCGAAAGCACGGGAATAATCGTCAGCCCTGACTCGCGAGCCATTCCGAGAGTTGTTAGAGTTTGTGCTTGCACACCTTGTGTTGAGTCAACGAGCAAAATAGAACCCTCAACGGCTTTGAGTGCGCGAGAAACTTCATAGGAAAAGTCTATATGCCCAGGAGTGTCAATCAGATTCAGGATGTATTCATCCTGAATCTGCGCTGACTGTCGCAGACTAGACGCAGACTGACGCAGACTATCATAAACAATTCTCTTAAATTCTACATCCTTACTCCCAAAATTGATTAGAAGTGCAAGTTTATATTTAGATCCTTTAATATAGCTCCACAACTGTTCTTCTTGTGGTTTGCCAATTTCAGGCAAAGATTTAAGTTCAATTATAATTTTATCTTCAATAATAAAATCGGGAGTATATATTCCTACTTTTTGATCTTGATAAAGAACATTCAAAATTTTTTGACTCTCAAAATTCAAGCCAATATTTTTAAACTCAATTTCCAAAGCTTTTTGATACACTATTTCTTTGTGACCTAACCCTAATGATTTTCTGACAGCAAAACAAGCACCTCGTATTTTATAAGTTAAATCTTTATATAGAAAGTCATTTTGCCCGGTGTCTGAGTCAGTCTGCGTTAAGTCTGAATCTAGTCTGCGAGGATGGTAAACCATCCTAACTGGTTGCATTTTTATGGTAATACCCCTCTCACGCTCAAGTTCCATTGAGTCCAGTACTTGATCCTGCATTTTACGGGCTTCTATTGTGCCTGTGATCTCAAGCATTCTGTCAGCCAAGGTAGATTTACCGTGATCAATATGAGCAATGATGCTGAAATTTCTAATATTATCCATGGGCTACATTAAAGCACAAAAGTGACTATTTCAAAAATTATTGCAGTTCTGGGTCTGGCCCAACGATGTCTGATTTCCAAATCTTCTTGTGAAGCGTAGCCCAAACTTCCTGCAACTCTTTGCTTTTTAGTAAAAATAATATGACCATAGCAAAAATAATACCTACAACCCCCGAGACAAATCCTTGCAGAAATACTCCAGATAAAGTATTGAGGTTAAAGACCGTGGAAAAAATATTTAGACAAATATACGTAACATAACCCATAATAACAGATGCCCCAGTTACCTGAAACAAAGTTCGCAACACTCGAGAGGAAAATGTCGGGAAATGTTTATTGAAACCGACCCAGTGAATAATAAGATTTATAATAACCCCAATAGAGAAACCCAGAGGAAGCATTAGAACAACTGTGCCGTTTATACCAGAAACCTTCAAGATCGACTCCATAAAGTTTCTGAAAAATAAATTTGCTTGGAAAAGTTGAGCCAAATAATAACTGCCAAAAATAATAATTAAAGCGGAAAATATGTTCATAAAAAGCGGAGTTTTGGTTTTGCCTTGAGAATAGTATGAACGGACAAAGAGAGAAACTAAGTTTTGAGCAACAAGAGAGATAGTAAATAAAGCCAGTGCAGCAGCCGTTAGTCGTGTATCATCCCAATTAAACCTCCCTGTTCCTAAAATAGTTCTGACAATCTGAGCACGTAAAACGATAAACAAAACTGTCACTGGCACTGACCAGAAAATAACATGTCGAGCGGAATTTATCATTTGCTCGATAAACTCGTCCTTATTATTTCCGAAAAGTTTTGTCAAAGTTGGAAAAGCGGCCAGAGAGTAGCTAACACCGATAATACTAAAAGGTACGGCTTGCAGGTTAAAAGAAAAGTTGAAGACGGCAACAGAACCAGGAGCGAAAAAAGAAGCGAAAGAAATGAGAAATAATTCAGCAATTTCGTTTGAAGAAACGGTGATAGTGCGAGGAAGGGATGTGTAAATGACTTTTTTTATAAAACTAAATTTTATTGGAAAGCGAAGTTTTGGAAACATTCCAACAGAAACGATGAACGGAATCTGGATAGCAAAATGAAGGAACGCCCCCAAAACAACACCCATACCGAGACCAGAAAGGCCAAAAACTGGATATAGTAAGGTGATCCCTATTATAATGCCAACGTTGTAAACAACGGGAGAAACGGCGTAGACCAAAAAACGTCTGTTTATTTGAGTGATGCTAGCTAAGAGATTTGAGAAGCCAAGAAAAATTGGTGACAATAAAAGAATTCTGGTCAGATGAATAAGATCTGGAAATGATGTGGATTTAGCAAAAACTGGGAAAAGTAGTTTCATGAAATATGGTGCTGTAATATAAGCCAAAACTCCAACCACCAACATAAAACAGAAAAAGAAAGAAAAAATCATATCAATAAACTCTTTGGCATCTTCATCACTTTTCTCAAATCGCTCAATCAAAAAAGGTATGAGAACAGAAACAGAAACGATAGAAGCAACTGTGGCAAACAAAATATCTGGAATCCTAAACGCTGAATAATATAAGTCTAGTGTGTTTCCTGCGCCAAACTGTGAAGCTAAAATCCTATCTCGAAATAAAGCCAAAACTTGCGAGCAAATAGCAAAAAATCCCAAAAGATAAGCGGCCTGATGAAGGCCGTTTACTTCTCTGTTTATCAGATTAAGAAAACGTTTTACCATTATTTTGTATTATTGAACTTTTTCTTTGACTGGTAACTTATCAGCTTTTTCTGGTTTTGAATTGCTACTATTGGCAAAAATAGATTTGCCGGCAAGTAGATTATTCAAAATAGCATCTACTTCAGTGCTATCTGGATTTGTCACTTTCAAATCTTGAAATTGTTTTATAGCTTTTTGATGCTGACCGGTTGCCTCATATGAGAGCCCGAGGAAATATTTTGCGTTAGCATAGTCTGGTGTCATGTTTGTTGCTTTCTCTAGCGCCTCTATCGCGCCTTTGAAATCAGAGATATTGTATTTCAAAAGTCCTAACTGAAAGAAAATGGCTGGGTTTGTCGGGTCAATAACAGATGCAGAAGTGACAGAACTGATAGCTCCATTTATATTTTTGTCAGCCACTTCTATTTGTGATAAGAGGAAGTAGGCGTCGAGATAATTGTTTTTAGCTTGAATCGCCTGTTCAGCATAAGACTGGGCTGATTTCAAATCCTCTCGAGTGACGGCGAGTCTAGCAAAAAGCATAAGAATTGCCGGATTTTTTGGATTTCTATGAAGAGCTTCAGAGTATGCCAGTTGAGCACTCTCGTAAGCACCATCAACTTTTAGTTGTGGTAAAGAAACAGACCCATAAACATCACCTAACGAAATCCAGTTAAGATAATTTGAAGAGTCCGCCTCTTTTGCAGAAAGGCCGGCTTTTATTGCGTCAGATAAAGTTGCTTGAAACTGTTTTTGTATTTCTTCTGGTTTTATCTGTTTTATGTCCTGTGACAAAATAGCATTAAGTTTCAAAATTTCGATCTGTGAAAGTGCTCGGAAATAAACGTCGTTTGGCACGGTATTTAGAGCTTGAACCATATAATTTTCCGATGTAGTTATATTTTTATCGGTATTTAGAGCATACGAGCTTTTTTGGAAATACCATAGAGATTTTGAGTTCTGGAAAATACCGTAAGCAAGCCATGCGCCAGAAACGAGCAAAACTATCATAATTAGAGAAGAAACAAATCCTGATTTTGGATTTCCAGAAAAAGATTTTGACACAACGGAAATCATTCCAGATGAATAAACTGAAGCAAAAAACAGACCAGTAAAAAAGAAAGTTAAAATCAATATAACAGTGCTAGGAACATAAACAAATGTCATCACCCACAAATAGAGAGAGACAAAAAATGACGAGGTCAAAAGATATTTGACGAAAGAATCTTCAATTCTAGTGAAAATCGATTTAACACCAAGATAAGCGTAGAACCCTAGAAAAACAAGCCAAGACAAAACCCCTAGAAGACCAGTGGTTACAGCAAAAGTCGGTATAAGACCGATACCGTTTGTAAAATCTGTATTCCAGAAAGCTGAAGTTGTAATTTCGTCTGGTCTGTACAAAAGCCACTCGTTAACAAAAGTGTTTGGGCCAGAACCAAAAAGCGGTTGTGACTTTATTGTATTGCGAGCAATATTCATCGTCACAGAAAGCGACGGTCTAACTTCTACGTTAGAAATTTTTAAAGTGTTTGATAAATAGTTTCCGAATGAACTACCGAACACAATAAAAGTGATGGAAACGACAAAAACAATAGAAGGATAAAGTGGGATACGATAAAGTTTTTGTTTGAAAGTTAAACTAGAAAAAGAAGCTCCTCCCGAGTTAAATAAACTATATAGTATGAAAAGAAAAGCTGTTATAGAGAGTGTAGTCCAAACAACACTGAAATTTACAAGAGCTAAGAAAAATAGAGAAACTAGAGATGTTATAGTAAGAATAATCTTCATCAATCTACTAACATTTAGCATTTGATATGTCAGAAGTGACAGAATAAGTCCTATTCCGAAAAATATACTGACATTATTCCAACTACCTATGGTTGTAGTTGTAAGATCAGTAAAAGTACCGAGAGACAGAAACTTTGCTCCTAAAATCAGTCTACTCAATAGAAAAACAGCGAAAATTATTGACGATAGAATAAAAGCCATGTACGAAAATAAAATCCTGTTTTTGTTTTTGAACAAAACTGAAATCAAAAACATATATGCAAAGGAGAGGAAAACAAAACCGACTGTACTTGGATCAAATGTGTAACCGAAAAAAGACATTCTAGAAAATCCGTTTGCAACTCCAGCTAGAGTGTAAACCACAGGCACAAGGAGAGTAAACCCCAAAACATATTTGCCTGGTTTTGGTAAATCAACAGAACCTGAAAAAAGCCCAGAGATAATATAAACAAGAATAGAAATAATCGCTCCAGTGGCAAAAAGTAAACTTGTGCCGAACTGAATTGAGACAAAAGAAAATGGCAAGAAAAATATTGGCACGAGAAAACTCAAACCAATCAAAATCCAAAACAAAAACTTATCAAAAAACATCTTCACTTTGCTTCCTAAACCAATCTGTGTTTCTTCCATATTTTTATTAGTTGTTTAGTTAATTTGTTTTTACATTATATAGAAATCTGAAGTTACTATCAACACAAAAGAAAATCGCCACCTTTTACGGTGACGATTTTCATTTTATTATGCCTATAAGCCGAATTCTGTTGTAGATAGTTATTTATCTAGCCCCGAAATTACTCTCGGGGTCAAGCGGCACTCCTATGCACCTCACGGAAGTTCAGTGCAGTTAAAAGTAAAAAGTTATCAAGTTATCAAGTGAATGCGCAATTTTATTTTTAGCGCATCTACTTTTAACTTTAAACTTTCAAACTTGATAACTGCATCTCACCTCTGTGAGATGCATAAGCACGGCCTTGCATCAAAGTAAGGATTTTGCCGTTTCACTCCAATATTTCTATTGAATTTACCCCGTAAAAATTGATCTCTTGCGAATTCTATTCTTACTGGGCACTTTTAGCTTTCGCCTCAAGCGTCACTGCTCGCACCTCTAACATTACTGTCGACGGGCGTTACCCGCTACCCTTGCTCAAGTTACCTCGAGCCTGATGTTCGGACTTTCCTCCAGAAAAGACTCGAGAGTCTCTCCCAGCAACTATCCAGCATAACTTCTACACAATACAACACAAACTAACAATTTGCAAACCTACAACACCAAGGTTTCGCCTCGATATTTTATTTTCAAAACTTGAAATTTTACTCATCCAATAAATTGTATCACGATCTCATAAAGTTGATGACCTTCACCTTATAAAATACAGATTAAAAAACATATGTCAAAGAGACACTTTGACATATGTTTACAGCCAACATTTTGAAAGTTAGTCAAGGTTGTCAAAGTGTCTCTTTGACATGTAGTATAGAAGTATGAACAGAGACTATAAAAATTTTGCAAAAGGAACTGTCGCTCATATATACAATAGAGGAAATAATAAACAAAAAGTATTTCTCGAGGAACAAGACTACAAAGCTTTTCTTTTTAGAATAGCTCTAGCAATGGGGTTCGAACAGGAAGAAATCAAAAATGAAAAAATGATCAATCTCCCCTATTCTAGAATAAGAATAGAAACCGAAGGTAAGAAACTTTTTAAGATTCATTCTTTTTGTTTAATGCCAAATCATTTTCATCTGCTCATAGAACAACGTGGCGACATATCAATTTCAAAATTAATTTCTAAAGTTTGTGCTAGTTATTCTAAGTATATAAACAACAAATACAAACGGGTTGGCCATATCTTTCAAGATTGTTTCAAAGCTGTGAACATAGAAACAGATTCTCAACTAATGTGGACTTCAGCGTACATACATATGAACTCTGTTAAAGATAAATTAGTGGGGAGCCCAGAAAAATATAAATGGAGTAGTTACAATGACTTTGTGTCTAATAGAAAATTTCTACTAACAAACCTCGATCTGATAAAACCAATGTTTGGGAATGATAAAGATTTTGAAAAAGAAACCCTAGCCTTGTCATCCATAGCTCATGTCAAAGAGACACTTTGACATGAGCTATTATTATCAACTTTCCCAATGAAAACATCATGTCAAAGTGTCTCTTTGACATAGTGGGTTTTGTCACAAGTCAGCACTATTATGGAGTTGCTCCGCCCCCTCCGCCCTGACTTGCTGCTGTTTGCTTTAGAGCGATGACTGAATAAATTCTATTCTGAGCACCATCCCAATACATCGTCGCCGTGCCAGGGTTTATTGCCTCTTTATCGCTCTGACCAACACTATCACCACCGTTAATCACATTTCTTGTGACCTGATCACTACCAGCGGCAATACCGGTGATCCAATCATACAGTGAATCAACAAGTAGATCATTACCATTGACAGTTGTAATGCTTAGAGAAGAAGTTATGCCACCATTTTGAGCGTCGATCGGTGAAGTTTGATCTACATTATTGTAAGATACCGCCATAATCACGGACGAGCCAACACTTCCAGTCCAGTTCACGACTATAGAATTAGTTCCGGATGCTGGATTGACCAGATACCATAATTCTGAAGTCAGACTCGTAGAATCATTATTGTCTGCTCGAATTTTGGTCAATGCTACATTATTATAAGTCACCGATGTTACCGGACGATTAGAATTTGTTCCATTTCTACTAACGGCGCCAACTATGAGAATACGATTTTGGTTAGTCCCTACCGTGAAGTTCATAGAGCGTGAAGCTCCGGAACCAAACCCTGAATTTGTTGCGGCATCAAAGGTAATACCGTATGGATGACTACTGCCAGAACTGCCCGAGTCGGTATTGACTGGATTCAGTGCCACCACAGATGACTCCCAATAGTCCGCCCCAGTACTGCCAGTGTTCCATGACATAGTTGTTGCTCCGGATTCAATAGCCAATTTGTCACTCATTCCTACACAATCTCCCCCATTGAGCTTAGCACGTACCGTTTGACTATTAGCAGGAGAGAGTGTTGAAGCAATATGATAGATTGTATCAACAAGCATTGATCTTGCCGTATTGGTTGTAATGTCTACAAGTGTCGTCCCCGAATTCCCTGTCGTACCAGCGCTTGCACCAATTGGTGAGGATTGGTCAACTCCAGTGTAAGAAACCGCCGAGATAAGAGATGACCCGACACTGCCGGTCCAGTTTACAACAAGCGAATATGTGCCTGATGGCGGATTAACAAGATACCAAAGATCAGATGTCAAATCATAAGAATCATTGTTATCCGAACGAACTTGTGTTAATGCCACATTATTGTAAGTTACCGATGTTATCGGACGATTAGAATCTGTTCCATCTCTACTAACAATTCCAACCACGAGAATTCTGTCTGATCCACTACCAGTCGTAAAATTTATAGATCGTGTTGATCCAGAACCGAACGAATTCGCTGTTGCATCAAATGTTATGTCTGTACTTTCTGTCACTCCTCCGCCACCGGAACCACCGCCGGAAACTGGAGTGCCACCACCGGAACCACCGCCGAGAGAGGCACCGTTACCAGAATTGCCGAACGAAATAAACAACCAACACGTTCCGTTATTTCCTTCGTTCAAACTTGTGGCGGTCAGTGTGACATTTCCAGTTCCGCCAGCACAACCGGAGTCACGAACAGTGACATAACTTAGTGTTGCTGTACCGGACAAATTTAGTGTCCACTGATTTCCTGCCGTGTCGGATGATATGTAAATCGGATTTCCATCGGCGCCTGTCATAGTTACTGCTCCGGCAAAACCTGTATTTTGCGAAGCTTTAAACTTCAAACCACTGCCCTGCGTCGTTGCGCTGAAATTATAGAAATTGCTGACTGACGAACCGCTGACAGTTACAGTTGCCGGAGTTGGTGGAGAAAAAGTAACTGTGCCAGAGTTGTGTGTAAACGTTCCGTTGTTTGTGAAGTTTCCACCGAAAGAAAAGTTTGCCGAGTTTGAGGCAAGCAAAGTTCCGCCGATTGTTACTGCTCCTGTTACAGCTGTTGTCGGATCGTTTGTATTCAAATCAAAAGTTCCGTTTGTAACATTAAGCGCTCCACCAACAGTCATAGTTCCAGAAGAAGCGGTGAAAGTATTATTTGCCCCAGTTTCACTGCCTATTGTGTAAAATGTGCTTGTTGCTGATTGATTGTTGTATTCTGTAGCAATCCAGTCAGCACCACGAGCAATATTTGAAATTCTTACTTCGTCCATCGAACCTTTGAACATGGTAACGTGGTCGTTACGTGTTCCAATACCTACTGCTCCAGTGCCACCTGTGCCTGCTGTATGAGAATAGGAGTGGCTGGTATTACTAATACTCGAACCATTTGCGTAAATAATAAAGTCTGCGGAGACACCGCCACCAGCAGAACCGCTCACGGTTGCTGTAATAGCACTCCACAAACCAGTTGCCGGGCCAGTTACTTGACCATTACTGGTGTAATCTGTGCCAGAACCACCACTGCCATTACCACGAAGTACTGTAGACGCCCCGCCACCTGCGAACAAAAACATATCCCATGTGTTCGGGAAAGTCGGGTTTGTGCCGTCTGTCTTCGATATAATCCCGTTGTAGTTTGCTCTATCTGTAGGTTTCACCCATGCTTGTAAAGTTAAAGCCCCAGTCACACGAAGACTAGCTGAATCAGGCACGGTTACATATTGTGAGCTACCAGATAAAACGATTGCTCCGCCAATTTGCCCAGCTCCTGCAGTAGTTGAAGTATTTGTGCCGTTATTAACTCCTGTTGAATCCGTAACATCTACAGTAGAACTGTCTCGACTTCCGTGCATGACCAGAACGTAGTTAGAATCCCAAGTATTCACTGCATCTTGCTGGTCACTTGCACCAGCATTACCGTAGTACATATAAATAACAGTATCTGAAGCTGTGGCAACTGTCGGTACTTTGACCCATGCGGTCAATCTTCCTGTTGAAGTGGTGTATATTTCTCTTTCGTAAGGGATTTTCGTCGTGCCATCAGATGAGGTAAACAAAATATCGTTACCATTTGAAAGAGCATTTGCTTGGAGATTACTGTCAGTCAAATCAACTAACACAGGAAAGTTTGTCTGGTCTGTGTTTGGAACTTTTGTGTGGTTAATAGTGATAGAACGAGAGTAAGAATAATTATTTCCTTTGTTCAAAGTTAAATTATAATACGTAATCGCTGGAACTGTTGTACCAGTTGTTGCAGAAGAATCAAAAGACACTGTTCCGGTCGACGGCGTGAATGTTCCGTTTTTTACAAAAACCGCCGAACCGTTTCCTGTGAGCGACAATGTATTTGAACCATTTGCCGACAAAGTTTGTGATGAATCAATTTGAACTGAAGTGGCTTTGACGGATGAGCCGAGATTGAGAGTGGTTGGATTTACACTCGTCTCACTCCCCATCGTATAAAACCCACCAGCATCAGCATTTTTATCTGGGATGAGTTGATTGTTGTATTCTGTAAGAATCCAGTCGGCACTTCGAATACTATCTGAAATTCTAAACTCGTCCAAACTCCCTGACCAAACACGTCCTCCGCCTGAAAGATTGTTCCCAAAAGTATATCCTGCACTAAAACTATTTACAGAACCAGATGAGTTGGTATCCACAGTCAAGCTCTGTGCAGTGCCATCTATATATATTATTGGGTCATTGGTTGCAGACGAACTATTATAAGTAACGACTACATGGTGCCAAACATTGATTGATGGTCTGGCGACAGCCCATTGAGCATTACTACCACTCCAAGCGCGCCGAAACATATAATCGGAGCCATTGTTAAGAATAAGTGCTACGCCAAAATTATCCTGCAATATTCTTCCTACGCTAGCCCCGCCATCCCCAGTTCTATATACCCATGCTTCCAAAGTTGTATTTGTAGAATTACTTGTCACCGAACCAGAAAAACTATCATTCTCCGCCCACAATCCACCACCATCAATTTGTCCAGTTGTTGCCGCTACTCCATTATTTGTGCCGTTGTCATTACCTGTGGAGTCGGCAACGCTTAAACTAGAACCATTTGGTAAATGATAAACTGATTTAAAATTACTATCCCACGTAGACGTAGTTCCATACGTCCCATCAGAGTTCGGGTCAGAACTTATACCTGAATCTCCGTAAGCAATATAAATTACTGTGTCGGAAGTATGAGAAACTGTGGGAACATTAACCCACCATTCGCCGATACCTGTAGTAGCGTCATAGGTAACCCGTTCGGCTGGTAGTCTAGTGGTTAGAGCTGAATCAGAATAAAAATAAATATCATAGCCATTGGCACTTTGAACATTCCCGCCATTGCCTGTTGATTTCAAGCTATTCTTGACTGCTGTTGAAGCATTTGTTGTATCGATCAATACAGGAAAGTTTGTTGAGTCTGAACTTCCTGCTTTGGTATGATCAAGAGTTATAGAGTGAGAGTATGAGAAACCACCTGATACTTGAACTTGACCCAAATCCTGTGCAGTCACATTTCCGTCTGTCCAACTTTGAGTTGTCTTACCGTAAAATGTCGTTGTGGCAGTTCCTTTTGTAAATGTTCCGCCAGAATTTATTGCTAGGTTGCCTGTTATTGTAAGGCTCGGATTACTTGACGAGTTGTTGTATGTTCCTAAAATTTTTAATCCTGGAGTTGTAGCGTCTCCTCCCGGTGTAAATGTTTTTCCTGTCCAAATATACAGTGTGTTGCCACTTGCAACTGTTAACGCTCCGGAGGTCACAGTAAACTGGATATCACTGTCATTTCCAGAATCATATTGATCGAGATTTGTGTTTGTCGTCGGTCCAGAATCTTCGTGACGAACGATTACATAATTTTTATATAAATTTAATCCGGAAATATTTGACGTCGCGTCTACTGCGCGAGTGACTGTCACGGATTTTTCTGTGGCACCGTCGAGATAGGTCGTCACAACATCTCCGGCCGAAGCGACAGTGACACCCGGAACAGTGTAAACTCCAGAAACATTTGCTGTGCCAGAATATGTTCCACTGCCGTTTACTTTTACACGAACTGTTGGAGTTGTGGTCAGCGCTGTTGAACCTTCATCAGAATAAACAGTGCCAGAAACTGTGAGCAAACATCCAGCAGAAAAAGTCCAGTTGCTGTTGTTACCACTGTTTGTCGAACTGTATGTTGTTTCTGTTCCCGCCATCCACGAAACGGCAAGGTCTTCCAAAATAAATGTTCCGGCACCTGACCACGTTCTCTGCGCTGACGCTGTTGAAGTCAAAACAATATCGTCATTTCCGCCACAACCATTTCCGTTTGCATCCAAAATAATTATTCCAGAGTTTGAAACATTTCCTGCAAGTGTTACATCGCCCGTTCCAGTGTTACTCCATGTTCCGTTTGCAGAAACAGTAACTGCTCCGCCGGTTGTTAAGTTGTACGTTGCGCCCTGATCAAAAACTCCTTTAGTAACTGTCAGCGCTCCACCAAGAGTGACGTTCGAAGCGAGTGTGACGGTGTCTGTGGAATTTGTTTTGTTTATGGTGATGAGACCTGTGGGCATCACTCCACCGGAAGTTAAGGTGAGAGTTTGAGCATTAGAGCCGGTGAAGTTAATTGCGGCTGTGCCGCCAGAACGTGCAGTCGAACCAACTACTACATTTCCTCTGACTTCAATGGTCCCCGTATAGACAGATCCGTAGTTTAGAGTGAAAGTCCCTAAAACAATCAGAGTATCTCCAGAGGCAATATATGTCTCACCGTAAGAATTTCTGTTAGTGGTAAAATTATAAAATGTTTCAGAACTAGCAAAATCATACGTGGGATAATTTGAAGAACCACCATCTGATACAACAACTGTTCCATTATTATGATTAAATGTTCCTCCGGCAGTATGTGTCCAGTTACCCCCAACACTTAGAGTTCCTGAAGTTGAGGTAAATGTTCCACTCGACAAAGTAAAACCATTTATACTTAAATCACCCGTAACACTTACTGTTCCTGATGGTTTATTAATATTTAGATTAGGAAGAGTACCACTCGTAGATGTGATTGTTTGGTCTCCTGCCACTAAAAATGAAATAGTGCCATTCCCACCCTGCGCACTTGCTCCAACTATTACATTCCCTTGAGCTTCAATGGTGCCGGTGTTGATAGCGCCATTTGAGTGGGTAAGTGTTCCTAGAACGATCAGAGTGTCGCCGGAAGAAATAGTCGTGCCGCCACCACTACTGGTGGTGATAGTTAGGTTATTTAAAGTTTCGTTGGTTGCAACATCCCAGGTAAGAGATCCGTTAAAGCTGCTGGAAACAATCGTGCCATTATTGTGATTGAAGGTTCCGCCTGCTGTATGGGTCCATGTAGTATTGCCATTCACTGTCAGTGTGCCGGAGGTAGAGGTGAAGGCGCCTGTCCCACTACTTGCTAACGTAAAACCGGTAATACCCAAATCACCTGTGACATTCACTGTGCCAGATGCCTTGTTAATATTTAATTTAGCTGTGCTGCCACCACTACTGGTGATTGTTTGGTCTCCTGCCACTAAAAATGAAATAGTGCCATTCCCACCCTGCGCACTTGCTCCAACTATTACATTCCCTTGAGCTTCAATGGTGCCGGTGTTGATAGCGCCATTTGAG
>JAHFOB010000024.1 GCA_023267045.1 Candidatus Zambryskiibacteriota bacterium | reverse complement strand
GCACCGGGTGTTTCGTTTACTTGCCAAATTAGAAATAAATAAGTAGGATACAAAAAGACTAGTTCAAACCTTTCGAAAGGATGAGTATGGCTCTGAGCGACAGAAGAATTCTCGAGGAAATGGAAACGGGGGACATCGTCATTGAACCGTTTCAAAGACAGAACCTGGCTACATCAAGCTACGATGTGACTCTCGGGAAATATTTTTTCCGAGAACAGCCACCGAAGTACAATCACTCCTTGTACAACATCTGGAGTGAAAGCCACATGAGACACGTCTGGGGAGCGGACCATCCGGAACAGGCAGTACTAGCTGAAGAAGCGTTCCAGAAGTACAGGTTCGATTGGGAAAGTGGAGTAAACCGAGAAGACTTGGTGATCGTGCTTCGTCCTGGTGAAACAATCCTGGCACACACAGAGGAATTCATCGGCGGACGAAACCACATCACAACCATGATGAAGGCCCGTTCATCAATGGGCAGAAACTTCATCGAGGTCTGCAAGTGTGCCGGATGGGGCGATGTTGGTTTCATCAACCGTTGGACGATGGAAATCACCAACAACTCGACACACTATCTCATCCCTCTGGTGGTGGGACGACGAATGGCCCAGATCGTGTTCTTTGAAACAGGACCGATCATTGCTCGTGATTACAGCGAGAGTGGAAAGTATCAAACGAGCCAGGATCTGAACATGATCAAAGCGAACTGGGAACCGTCACTCATGCTCCCGCGCCTCTACAAAGACAGGGAGATCAGACAGAATCGGAAATAGAAAGGAAGTTCTTGTAAACAGAAACCGCTGGATAGTCCGGCGGTTTAACTGTTTATTTTTTTACTTAATGTCGACCCCCATTGAGCGTGCTGAACCTTCAATAATCTTCATCGCTGCTTCGATATCATTTGCGTTTAGGTCTGGCATTTTCTTTTCTGCGATTTCTTTTAGTTGAGCTTTTGTTATTGTTCCAACTTTTGACACGGTATTTTTTCCAGAACCTTTTTCAATTTTCAATGCTTTTAAAATAAGGCTTGATGCTGGAGGAGTTTTCAAAACAAATGTAAATGTTCGGTCTTCGTACACAGAAATTTCAACAGGAACAATATCCCCCATCATAGTTTTTGTTGCATCGTTGAACTGTTTTACGAATTCACCAATGTTAACACCAGCCTGACCTAAAGCAGGACCAACTGGTGGAGCTGGATTTGCTTTCCCTGCAGGAATGACTAGTTTTAGCCGTTTTGTTATTTTCTTTGCCATATTAATATCGATACTAATCTACGAATTTATGCGAATTATACGAATGGGTTTTAAATACTTATTTCTAAAATTAATAATCAACCCCAACTTATATCCTCCAGCGTTTAGATACCTTTGGACTTGATAATAATCTTCTTTTAGAACCACCTGCTTAGCCTTCAATTCTAAAATTATCTTATCTTCAATGATGAAATCTACCTTATTTGTTAGCTTATTGTCAATAGCTTCTACTGGCAAATCTTTTTCTCTTTGAAATCTAATATTTTGTGTCAACAAAGCTTTTTCTAATGCATCTCCATATTGTTTCTCTCTACAATATCTTCCTAATTCAGTGTGAATCTTAAAAAGTAACCTTGTAATTCTGTACGACAACTCTTTGTGAATAATTTTTTCTTCCATGATAGTCTATTCGTTTCATTCGCATGATTCGTATATTCGTATCGCGGTTATATCTTCTTGACCTGAAGAAAATCTAATTCAACCGGTGTCTCCCGGCCGAACATAGCCACTAGGACTTTAACTTTTCCTCGCTCCTCATCAACTTCTGACACTTTACCCTCGAGATCTTTGAACGGACCATCGACAATAGTTATGGCGTCATTTACTGAGAGATCAACCTTGTGTTTTACATTATGAGCATTCATTCGAGAGAATAATTCATCGACTTCTTTTGTGTCTATCGGCACGGGATATACACCAGAACCAACGAAACCAGTCACACGTGGAGTATTTCGAACAACGAACCATGAGTCTTCTGTCACGATCATATCTACCAAAATATATCCTGGATAAATTTTCTCTTCTTCTTCAACCCGCTTACCAGCTTTGATTTTTATTTTCTTTTCTGTTGGAACGATAACATTAAAAATTTTATCCTCCATTCCTAGGGATTCAATACGCTGTTTTAAATTTCGCATCACAGCGTTTTCATATCCAGCATATGTATGGATAACGTACCAGTTTCTACCTGTTTGTGGCTGTTGTTTTGACATGGTTTTATCGATACTAATCTACGAATTTATGCGAATGATACGAATGGGATTCTTTTGTTTTTGTATTTATTCGTTTCATTCGTATGTTTCGTATATTAGTATCGCAATTTAAATAATAAATTTCTCTAGAATTAATTTGAAAATGTAATCAAAAAATCCCAAGAAAAATGAAACGAATATAGAAATAAGAATAACGACAATAGTAAAACCTATAGCTTGAGCTCGCGTTGGCCAAGAAACGTGTTTCAATTCTCCTTGTGTATCTTTTAAGTAAGTGATGAGACTCATAAATTAGTTATAAAGTTCGTAAAGTTTTTAAAGTTATAAATAAATTCTTATTTAAAAACCCCTCTCGGGGTGTTCACAATATAATACTCTTTTGCCTCAAAATAGTCAAATCAATTCGAGACCCCAAGCAAACATTTTGCTTGGGGTCTTTTGATCAACTTAGGACAAGCCAGCCGTCTGTCCCGCCTGACCCAGGAGGTTTAGCATAGTACTCTCTCAAACCACTCTTGCTGGCCTTGACCATGGCAAAAGTGGTTTCATCCACATCCGCCATGTAGGGTTTTCCATCTGGTCTAGAGTACACATCTTGTACCTCGTTTGGCATCTTGCTCCAGTAATCCCTGATGTAGACTTCAAGATCAGCCTCTGTCAGATGAATCGAGTAGCCATCAGGGCTAGTGCCCCAATTACTCTCCGACTCTAACCATTTCTGAACTACTACTTGTGGCATTGTACCTCCTCTAGCTACATCATAATATATTGTTAGATAATAGTCAAGCTATTTAATTTCATAGGTTATTGTGACATTCGAGACAATCTGGTTCTGTCCAACTGGAACCTGTGGTGGAGTAGATTCACTACTACCTGCGTCTGCTTTCATAACACCCATTGAGTAATATGGGACGGGATAATTGCCACTTTCATTGAAACTAACGATTCTGACTAGTTTTACACCAAGAGATTTTGCCAAAACTTCTGCTTTGTCTTTTGCGTCTTGGATTGCTTTGTCTCGTGCCTGACTATTTACCGCGTCCATGTCATCTATAACAAAATCAATTCCGCTGATATTTGATGCCCCCAAACTTCCGACTTTTGTTAATGCAGTTCCAGCATCATCTGTTTTTCGAACTTTTACAGAAATAGTCTGGTTGACTTCATATCCAGTCAAAACTTGTTTTCCTGAAGGACATGGGTAAATTACTCCGTTTGGATTAGACATCATTGGACAAGGAGAGTTGGAGTATTCGTATTTTGGATTTGAATAATAACCAATTGTTTTTATATCTTTTTCGTCTATACCCATCGCTTTTAATGCATCGATAATAGAATTAACTTTTTTACTTGCTTTGTCTTGTGCATCTTTTACTGTTGCACCATCCTCAACCACAGAGAAAGAAAAAGATCCTGTGTCAGGAATAACAAAAATTTCACCTTTGCCAGTTACAGTAATAACGTTTGTTGGAGTAACACCACTACCGATATATGATATTTGTTTTAATACACTCAAAACTTCAACTGCTAGAAAAGCGGAAAAGATTACGACGGCTGTAAAAACAGCCATAAAAATTCTTTTCTTTTGAATATCATTTAGGTATTGGTACATAAATTTGTCAGTTAATTATTTAATAACGCTATTTTAACATAGACGTGTTGGACTGCCTATCTATTACACGACGGAAAATAAGAATAGAAATATAGGAGATAACGGAGCCAAGAATAATGCCGAAAAATACATCGCTAAACCAATGTTCTCCGAGGTAAAGGCGAGAGAAAGAAACGAGAATTATGACACCGATACAGAATGAATTAAACAGTATCCTAGAAAAAGTTTTAAGGTAATCGTCAAAAATATATATCAGCATAATAAAAAATATTGTGGCCATCGTAGAGTGATAACTCGGAAAACTTTGACCGAAAGCGTAGACTACCGGATATGGTGGACGATTTACATTGAAAAATAATTTCAAGAAATAAACTAAGATCGAACTGGAAACCAGAGTGGATATGAAAAGTATTGTGTACTTTAGATTCCTAACCAAATAAATAAGTAAACTGAAACACAAAACAATAGTAACAAAATAAAAAGAGACATCAAAAAACCGACTTACAATATACATCAATTCTGTAAGATGCGGTGTTCGTACTATGGAAAAATAATTTTGTACAAAAGTATCAAGTGAATGCATTGAATAAAATTTTTAATTTTTAATTTACAATTTTCAATGATTGACCTTCAAAACGTGCGTAAATACCGCAGGGCAAAAGTCTGTCCCCGGACGACTCTCGTATTGCAAGCTCGCCAGAAGAAATCGTCCCTTTGAAATCTTTCGTTATATCTGAAAGCATTTGAGCGTATGTTGTGTGTGAATAGACAGAGGCATAGCCGTTTAGAACGATAGCCAGTGGCTCTCCAGAAAGTATATTTTTTATTCGAGAT
>JAHFOB010000004.1 GCA_023267045.1 Candidatus Zambryskiibacteriota bacterium | reverse complement strand
ATAACTTTAAAAACTTTATGAACTTTACAAACTACTGACTCATCTGTATCGGCTTTTCCGTATCCCCAGGATTAAATATTTTGTAGAAGAGCTCTATCACTTCTTCTGTTCCCAACCGTATCACTCGTATGCCACATCGTGATAGACCTTGTTCAACAACAGAAACTCTTTGTTCCAACTGTGTTCGATTTTCCTCAAAACTTGCTTGTTTGTTTATATTTTTCTGACTTTCTGATTGTCTTTTGAAAAGTCCTGAAGCTACTCCACTTTTAACATTTATTATTGCTGGGTCGTACGGGACAATGACAAAGAAACTTTTTGTCATTATGTTTGTCGTTTCTGTAAATTTCTTTATAAACTCTATATATTCACGAGTCTGGATTTTCATCAAGTCATTTGTCTGTTCTTTGTATCTATCCTCTAAAAGGGCTATGTATGGCCGTATATCCAGCCTTCTTGATTGAATCGAAATCTGAACAGAGAAATCCAAAGAGTTTAGAAAATCCTGAAATTGTAAAATGATGGCGTTGCGCTCGTCATCTGATTTTAGAGAAAAGTTTAGAGAAGATGACAGAATAACTCCTCGCATTGAGCCATCTTTCAACATAACTACGCCGTCGCGTACTTCTTTTATAGGAACAAATTCTTGTGTTGCTTTTGAAGATACAGCCATTGAATTAGTTATAAAGTTCTTAAAGTTTTAAAGTTCATAAAGTAAATTCAGTATGACCTTATTATAATACACTTTACAAACTTTATAAACCTTATAACTTTATGAACTATTTCGTCGTTTTTCCGTCGCTTCCCGTCAGAGGATTGAGATTTTCGTTTATATCAAGTGACCATGAAAGCTCTTTTAGTTTGCTATCTGACAGTCTCGGTACATAGACTTGATTTGGTTCCTTAGCTACTTGTTCCTTGCTACTTGCTACTTTATTCTCTTTTTTCCAAATATATAGATTTTGTTTTGTGTAGTACATAAAAGCTGATTCCATAAAATCTATAAACGGTTTGTTATTTACTTTGTAGAACGCTAGAGCCAGTGAAAGAGGAATAATTATAGCGATAAGTATAAGAGCGATATAAAAAGTTATATAAGTATAAATAATAAAAGACATACCAATTCCACCGACGACGTAGACAAACTGCTTTATGGTAAGTGAACCAATTATTTTATCTTCTATTTCTATAAATTGTGGAACTTGGTATCTCATAAATGTTATCGATACTAATCTACGAATTATTCGAATGATACGAATGGATGCTATGTTTTGAATTTATTCGTTTTATTCGCATGTTTCGTATATTCGTATCGCGGTTTACTCCAACGGTTCTCTATATGGATCAGCACTGTATTTCTTTGGTGGTTCGTCCGGTTTGGGTTTTTCTGACATACCCGTTGTTACTTTTGTCATTTTATCATTCATCATATTCTGAACAGGTTTCGCATCCTCATTGGTCATTGGGCTTTGGGGTTTGGTCATTTCTTCTTCTTTTGGCATTGTAACCGTGTCCCGTAGTGAGCTTTGCTCTACTACTGGGATTATTCTAGGCACAGAAAAAGGTCTTTGTACTGGCTCTGGAATATCAGGTTTGTATACTGGAGCTGGCATAACAGGTTTTGGCACAGGAGGCGGTGTTTGTTCAATGTCAAAGTGTCTCTTTGACATATCTGGTTCTGTAGTATTTTCCTTGCTACTAGCTACTGATCCCTCGCTACTATCTTTTTTTACATCATGTGCTACCTCATTTTTCTCAACCATAGGCAAGTTTGTGGGTTTCACTTCAGGAATTTTTGTTTCAACAGGTTTATTTTCTGTTGGTTTTTTGTCGGGAATTTTTTCTAATTTTACCTGTTGACTGAAAACTCTTTTTTCTAAGTCACTTACTATTTGTTCCGCCATCAAGCCAGATATTTTTAGAGTTTGAGATATATTATTCTGCAGTAGACCTTTTTCTTCTGGGTTTGAAATTACAGATAGGGCAAGCGTAACCAAAGCATTTTCTTGGTTTTTATCTAGTCCATATTTTACTGCAATTTCAATAACTCTTTCTTTAACTCCTGTGGAGATATTTTGTGTATTTCCGTAAGATTTTTCAGAATTTGGCTTTTGAGAAATTATTTTTTTATTTTTCTCAACCATTTCCAGTATTGGTGTAAGAATTTGTTCATCAACTTCTTTGGCGATTTTTACAACTGTTTTATCATCTAAGCCAACATTATCTGCTAGGTTATCAGGGTATTTTTCTGGCGATTCAATTCCTAATATTACAAGGGTAGTTTCTGTTGCGAATAATTCTTCCTGTTCTTCATTTAAATTATTATTTTTTGCTACGACTTTCATTTTTTCTTCCAAAGAAATACTCTTAATAGCAATTAACACTCCAGATGGTAATTTATTGACTCTTTCTTTGATTATTTTTTCTGTTTCTGTAATCATGGTGTTGTTCCTCCTGCTGCGGGAGGTGTTGGAGTTGTCGGTGCTCCTCCTGTTGGTGGGGTCGTCTCAGGTTCCTCTTCTTTTAACACTGCCGCAAGATCTGCTAGGATCTTATCCTTGCCTCCTTTTTTAGCTTTTTTATTATCCCTCATCCTTTTCGCCGCTTCAGCATCTTCAGAAACTCCACTATACAAATTAGGTGTATACCAATGTGTTTGACTAAGATTATGTAGATACCTATCTTTTCTGTTTAAGTTCTCTTGTTCTGAAGCGCGGTTGAGATCTGTTTGTACTCTTCGTCTCATAAGTTCAGCTTGGCGTGCGTTTATACCGAGTGCTTCAATCTGATTTTTACTTGTACCAGTAGCATTAATAGACGCAATTTGTGCACCACTCAATCCAACAGTATTTTGTAAGTAATTGTAATCTGCAAGACTATTCCACCTTCTATTAGTCATTTCATTCTCAACATTGTTACCGGTTATGGTATCTGCCATAACATTTTTCTCGAAGAATTCCATTCTTTTATTTATTTTATCCTCTCTATCTTTCTGATACCCACCTTTTCCTCCAGCTTTACCAACTTTTACACCTGTTTTATCTGTTAATGCTCCAAAACTACTGGTTGCTCTAGCATCAAAGCTTGCTGATCCCGTTTTTGATCCAAGAGAAAGTGCTGTACGTGCCAGTCTACTATCAGGGGCTCTTTCTCGAAGCCACTGATTGTTAGCAACAGCCTGGCCCGCTGCTCCAACAGTACTTCTACCAATTTTTGCAGCTCCACCGACAATTTTTCCGCCTGCAAATGCCGTGAGATTTTTTGTAGCACTTGATATGAGGTCAGAGCCTTTTTTGGCTATATTTTTTGATATAACCAGAGTTGTTATTATGAGCCCAATAATTACAACAAAATTAAATAAAAGAGAAATTGAACCTTGGCTTCCGGCTCCATTACTCCCTACAAGCAGTTTTGACCAACCGTCTGGTCCAGCTTGAGTTATAAAACCACCGCTAAACATTAAAGTTAATACAACCCAAGTCATGAGCATATACACTGGGGCAAAGAGTAACTGTCCTTGGAGAGATTCCCACCATTCCTTAGCATATTTTTGCATGAAAGGCAGAGCCATCCCCATATATGCGATTGGCGACAGCATTAGAAGCACAATAAGAGCGATGTATCTTATTATAAACATCATAGAAACTGCAAAAAAAACAAAAGAGACAATGAGAAATAGAATTGATCCTGCAAGGCCTATTATTATAAGGTTTGTATCACCACCAGAGTTTGAACTCATCTGGCTAATACTTTCTTTTGAAAAGAAACTAGAAACTCCAAGAGCTTTCATGAAAGGTACTGAAAGCCCGCTTATCGTTCCAGTACTTATAGCTTGGTCAATATTACCAGTTGTGCTGTTGTAATTTGCTGATGGATTAACGACTTCCGAAGATTGAGCAATGATAGAATTATAAAATCCTATAGTTACTATATTTGAAGCATCTATCAAAACTTTTGTAAAAAATAAACTGAAGTTTATGAGAAGAGCAGCTAACACAATTCCTGTAATAAACTTTCTGATTTTACCGACATCACTTTGGCCTATTATGAGCAGTATTCCTTCGTATACTAAAAGGAATATAAACAATATGTTCATCAAGTCTTTTATTGTTTTCCATGCAATGTTTATTCCAGCTAGATTTTTTATATTTTCTGACATTCCGAGTATGGTGTATTTCAAAACATAATCCAGTAGAACGCCTGCCATCCAAAGTACTAGAGATACGAGTCCTAAAATCAAGTAGGAGATCCAGACAAAAAGATGCGAGAAACACGTAGCCCATGTTGTGGGAGATAACCCACAATCGGCTCCACTTCCACCAAAAATTGCCGACCCTAAACTTGTTGGTTTATATGCATCTGACGGTGCTCCGGGCAAACGGCTACAGTCTTGGTATACAGTGCCATCACTTGCAGTTTCCGCAAGCACTCTATTTTCAGCTACACAGTTTTCGTATGCTGAAGCTGCACCAGCTAATGATGGATTAAAAAACCCGACTGCTATTACAAACATTAAAATGTAGGGTAAAAACTTTTTCATCCCGATAGTAGAAAATGACATAGTTCGTAGAACGGAATATTTTTTATCACCACTATGTTTTTTTGTTACTGACTCATTCATTTTTTATTTTTTGTATTTCTTCATGTCATTTTCACTACGGGATAGCCCTGTAGTGAAGTTGGCATTTTGTTTTCTTGCAAAGTACTCTTTGCAATGCCAACTTCTACTACGGGGCATTTCAATAACTTCCTGGTGGATCATTAGGGCAATCTGGCGCTTGGTAACGTACTCCAGGGTACTCCGTCCCAGGGGGTCCAGGATCCCATGTTGACCCATTGTCATTAAGAACTTTCAGTTCAGAATTATCTGAAAAAGCAATATATCTGCCATCTATACCGTTGCAACTACTGCTATGGTAGGAAACAAGTACCCCAGTCCCTAGCGTACAGGCTACACGTCGAACAATCTCATATTTTCCACACCAGTCTGCTGTTTTTGGTATAAAGTTATAAATACCTGCCGATCGAACATAATTTATAACTCTGTCAACTAAAGCAGTCTGGTTTGATGCGGAACATGCCAAAGCTGTAGGTGTATCTGCACACGTTGCGTACGTGCCACCACCCCCAGTTCCAAAATCTGGGGGGATAGTAATATCAGGTAGTGTTGGAGTCCCAGGTGCTGGCTTTTTTATTCCATCAGGCCAAACATACTGAATAATATTACTTTTTTCTTTCAAGTTTTGTTGGTCATCTATAACAGCTTGGCTTCCTGCTGGGGTTGAAATCATAAATCCATAAGTTTCACCAGCAGTTGGTTTGAAATCAGGAGGTGAACAGAAAATATCTCCAGTACTAACGTCGTTCGGTCTGTTTTGGAATAGATAACTAAATGGATAGGCATTCCACTTTCCTGTTCCAGCAGGTGGAGGGTTTAATAGAAGATCGATTTTGGCTAGCAAAGCATCAATTGCAGGGATAGTTGTTTTTGCATAGCCTTCCATTTTTGCGAAATCTATAGCTTTTACAGTTTGGTTTGTGTGACCATTATTGTTTCTAATATCATTAAACAAAGTCGTGGTTTTATCTGTTTCTGTCTCTAAATTTGCAATTTCACCAGAAATAAAATTCCATGGTTTCGGGTCTTGATTTGGGTCATCTATTGTATAAAATTTAACAAAATCCTCCGCGTCTGAGACAGCATTAAGAATATTTTGATACCTATCTGTTTTTGGTTTGACAGAGTTAGAACCAAGTAATCCCCCATCATTATCTCCAACTTGTGGCCAGATGTTAGGGCTGAGGAACCAAGTTCTTAATGAAGTTGAACTTAGAAAACCCGGGCGACTTGCAACATCAACAGAAAGAGCATTTTCTAAGTCTATAAGTTTACTTCTTACATCATCATTTATTGCAATGGTTGTAGCAGTATCTTTTCTCCAGACAAAAACCCATGTACTAGCTAAAGCAGGATTTGATGGACCGTTCCCAATATCAAAAGCAGGCCAGTTTGGAGTTGTATAGTCGAAGTGTATGAGATTTTGATCAGCACCAACATTATTTAAATTAGCCCCAACGCCTGCAACAAGTCCTGGCCCTATCCATGTTGATAGATTGGCTTGATTCCAAACTACTTTTGTTACATCGACAGAGTTTGGTGCTCCAGGGTCATTGCCACGAGCGTTTGGTGAGACTGGGCACAGGTCAGCTTTTCCTGTGTTGATAACACAAGACATTTGCCCGTGAATTGTATTTCCATTATTGTCAGTTTTATCTGGTTGTTGTACACAAGTCATACTACCTGTTACAGACCCAACATTTCCCGCACTTGAATTTGGTAATGGGTCTTGAGGTTCTGTAGCCAACTTGTCTGCCAATGTTTGGCTTCCGCTTGTTTTTTTACTTCCTCCAAATAGACCACCGGCTTTACCTAGAGCAAGGGTAGCTGCTTCACTAAGAGCTGCTCCTATAATTTCATTTACTTCATCAGCGACTTTCAATTTTCCGTTTGCACTACCAAGAACTTCATTTAGTTGGGATTCTATGACACTTCCAGGAGTTGAAGTCTGTTTATTCTGGATAAAACAATCACCTGCTTTTTGGTTAGTGATATAAAGACGATGACCTGGCGTGTCCACCACATAACCCTGGTCAACTTCTGCTTGGGTGATTTGGGTGCCTGGTTTGCATGTTTCAAATGACAAGACTCCATTACCTTGAAGCAATTGATCGCTGTATTTTTTTGTTTGAGAATCAATCGTTTTATTTATTTCAGATTGGATGTTTAAATACGCTCCGTATGGATTGTTGCTGCTATTTTGAGTTATCTCAAACCAACCGTCCCAACCACCTTGAGAAAAATCTTGGGTGAATTGATCATAATTATCTTTCACTTTGCTTAATGTACAGAAATTCTGGTCTTGATTTATGTAGTTTTTAACTAAGGCTAACCTAACCTGTGGGTTAAATGGAGCACAAAGACGATTTAGGCTAGTGTTAGATAACACCAAAGAAGCTGCGTCATCTGCAGTGTCTAGAAAAAACTGGCTTGGGTCCTGGACGTAGGCAGGTTTACCCTTAAAACCACCATTGATCCATTTTATAGTTGAAGCCGTCATTTTTTTTAAAAGTTGATTTGCAACTTGATATGCAAATGGGTCTGCAACGTATTCTTTTATATTGTTAGCTATATCTACGTATTGCGCGTGGGTTTTATTTGGGAAAATCAGAAAAACAGACAGAAAAATCATACTTCCTACGAATAGTTTTTTAGTGCGGTTTATTCGGCTTAAAAAAGACATAAAGGTATAGTAATTATATACTATTAAACCTTTCAAATACTAATATTTCTGTTGAAAAGTATTTGTCTAAATGCCTACTGACTGGAACCCAATCTTTGAGTGAAATATAAGTTCATGTTTCCAAGTGCTGTTTGAAAATCAGCCATGTTTTTAGTGTATTGATTTAAAGCAATATAGCCTTTTACAGGGTCTACAAAAGTTTCTTGCATTCCTTTTATACTTTCTAAAACATTACTGGTCGCGTTTAGAAGGTCTAAGTGAACTTTCAGTGCATCTTTCGGTACAGTTATAGAAAGAAGGTCTGAAATTAATCCTTTTGACGCTTCAATAAGAGGGTTTAGTTGTGACATTTGGCTAAAATCACCTGATTTTATTGATTTGCTTAAAGAGACAAACGAATTTTGGTCAACTTGGGCGGATCTATTTTTTAGTACCAGGTTAATTCCATCCCTGTATCTCGTTAATGTCTTTGTATCGTTAGCGTTTGTTGTGTGTAAATTTGATTCCACATATACTGCCGCACTTATTTGACTATATTGTGGAGAGGACATGACACTTTTAGCAATATTTGTTGCATCGTCTGTTGAAATAGTCGCCCCACCCTTTTTCATAAGTAAATATCTAGACATAAGGTCTATAGATAGTTGCGATGTTAGAGTTGTATCATCAGGAGTGTCTTGGCCACTATCTATCAAGTTTGGTGCAATTTCAGTTGTTGTGTTGACGCTTGCAATCATTTTTTTCCAATCATCGTTTGTTGTAGTTGAGTATGACCTGACCGAAAGAGTGTTAGAGTTTGCATTTTCTGCACCGGTTGTCCCAGATGATTTTCCTAAAAGTAGCCATGTTGAAGTAACAATGGCAATACAAATTATCAAAATAGAGAAAATTTTACGACTCGGCATAGCTTTATTGTAACACGAACACAAACCTAGGGTTAAACTAGATTATAAATATGAGCCAAGTAGTATATTATCAAATAAAACAAAGCAATTCCTGCTAGAAAAACAAAACGCAGAATAAAAATAGGTTTTTCTTTATAAGGTTTTTTTGTAACCAATCTATAACCAATAAAAGCACACGGAATGGAAATAATATACAAAATATAAAAAGAAAGGAAAAAAGGAACAAATAAAATACTCAAAGCAAAACAAAGTCCGACAATTTTCACACCATTTTCTCCAAACAATATCGGTAGAGTAACTATTCCGTTTGCTTTATCCCCTTCTATATCTTTTATATCTTTGAAATTTATCGCAAGTGTGACCATAATGACAATACCCAAGGCCAGAAAGACAGGAAATGTTTGAATATTTTTATTTACAGATATAAAAAAGAACCCAGCCAAAATTGTCGAAAGACATGCTGTAGCTATGATAAATGAAGGCACGAGTGGCATTTGTCTTAGACGAAGTGGTGGAGATGAATATATGTAAGAAGCAGCAACATAAACAAGGGCCATAAAAAATGGGTAAAATCCTGCTGACCACGCTCCGAGAAGGGCTATGGCAAGCCACAGGTTTCCTATGTCAGTCATATTTTTTTCATCCAATTCTTTTTTTACCAAAGGTCTATTTTTGTTAGATATTTTATCTATCTCAATATCAATAATGTCGTTTGTATGCACGGCGTGCATCCACAGTCCTGCCCAGGCAATGACCAAACACAAAACTCCAAACAAATCTATGAAAACAAATGAATCCCCAAGATTGTTTATATACGCAAAAGCCATTCCGCAAAGAAGAGAGATAGTATAAAAGGTCAAACGTTCTCTCCTGCAGTTTCCTACGACAGCGAGAAATCTTTTTTGGTCGATTTTCCAAAAAAGTAGTGTTCCGAAAATACAAGAGATGATAAAAAGTATCTGTGAAAGCAGTTTATCAAAACCCAATTCTATAAATCGTGCTCGAGATACCGAGGCAATTCCATCATGCAGTGTATTATGAGCAATTGTTGACTGTGTAATTATTTTTTCAAAATAGTTTACAACTTCTGGTTGTGTACTAACAGAGTTGTTCAAATGTGCCAATGTATAAAATACTCCTGGTAAACTGCCGATAATAAATATTATTAAATATAAAGACAATACTCCGAGAATACCACGCAATACATTTTTACTTTGGAGCCAGATATAGTAACCAAGACCCAAAATAGCTATGCCAATTCCTATTCTCATACCGTATGTAGCGCCATAAGTTAGACTTCTACCAAAAAATGTCAGAAAATCAAAAATCAGTTTATTTCCAGTATCAAAAAGATAGAGCATCTTGTATCCTCTGCCATGGCTCAAGATAATATCGATAAATGGAGCAAGCCAAAGTAATGGAAGTCCAAACAAAAGAATTTTTGGTGCCTCCGCATAATCTTTTGTAAAATATCCGACAATCAAAGAGCTAACAAGTGTAAGTAGAAGGAAAAATAACCCATAATGGATCAAAGTGTATGGGTCAGATGGAATTATGCCAGATGATGTCGGGCTTGATATTGATTCAAAAAAGAAACGTATAAAAAGTATTCCAATGAAACTCAACCCCCACCCCGTTATGGTAATAGGAGTTTTTCTAACATAGCCCAATACCTTTTCTATCATTTGGCTATTATAGTACAGAGTTTTATCCATGTCTCGATAGAGATATCTTCCGCTCTACATTTAGGGTTTAGATGACATTTTTCAAAAGCTTTAATAAGTATAATTTTGTCGTATTTTGCCGATAGATTTGGCAAAAGCTGTTTGCGTTTATGAGCAAATCCTAGATGTAGAATTTCAAAAAAAGTTTTTTCTGACAAGCCAGAAAGTTTTTTCTTAGAAATGTTTTCTATATTTAAAATTGCTGAGTCTACGTTTGGTTGCGGTTTGAAAGCATTTCGACCGACAGTTTTTATATATTTCGGATTGCCAAAAACTTTGATAGACAGAGAAAGCAAACTTTCCTTTCCGTCTTTTGCCGCGATCCGATCAGCTACTTCTTTTTGTACAAGCAGGGTCATAGACTCTGGTTGGTTATCACTTTCCAAAAACATTCTCAAAATCTGTCCTGTTATATAGTATGGGATATTGGCTACAACTTTGTATTTTCCATTTGTAATATCTGCCAATCCAATCTTTAAAATATCTGCATGAATTAAATTAAGTTGTTTTTTCTCAATTTCCTTTTCAAATTTTTTTTGTAAATATGGTATCAAACGATCATCTTTTTCTATAGAAATTATCCGAGCTCCTGTTTTAAGTAAGACTTCAGTTAAAACTCCTTCACCTGGTCCTATTTCTAAAACAACATTTTCTTTTTGGATTTTCCCAGAAACAACAATACTTTGTAGTGTCTGCGGAGAATTTAAAAAATGTTGTCCAAGTGATTTTTTTGTTTGCATTTTTAGAAATCTATACTGAATATGGCTTTTCTTGGCGTTTCTCCAACAAAAGATTCTTGCTCTGTGTATTTTGCAGGGATATCGTCTAGAAACTCTGATGGAGAATTTACTTCCATTGTCCCAAATATAGTCCGTACTCTGGCATAGGTCAAGAAAAGTTTTTTACCGGCTCGAGTGACCGCAACATAAAAAAGTCGTCTCTCCTCTTCAGCCTCTTCACCAGATTTTTTTACACGATTCATTTTTGTATGGGGAAAAAGATCAGCTTCCATACCAGAGACGAAAACGTAGTCGAATTCAAGACCTTTTGATGAGTGGACAGTCATCAGTTTCACACCATTTTTTGGTTGATCTAGAGCGTCTTGGTCCGTAGCCAAGGCCGAGTCAGTCAAAAATTTTTCAATTCCGCTTGCCCCGTAGTGAGCTTGCTCTACTTCGGGGTCTTCTGCTGGGTATATATCGTATCCTGTGGCAAGGGTCACAAGTTCCATGACGTTTTCTAGTCTATCAGTATCTTCTTCCAATCCAGTGTTGTACATATTTTCCATTCCAGAAGTTTTTATAATATATTTCAAAGCATCACTTGGTTTTTGGCTGGTCAAGACATTTTTGAAATCATTAAGTATATTTCGGAAATTATTTATTTTTATTTTCATACTTTCTGGCAATTCAGATTCTTTTCCAGAAATAATTTTTTGTAAAGTAGTTTTTCCGATACCTCTAGCAGGAATATTTATAATTCGAGTCAAGTCACTCAGACTTTCTGGATTGAGCGATGCTTTTATAAAACTCAAAACATCTTTGATTTCTTTTCTTTCAAAAAACTTTGTGCCTAGCATTTGGTATGGAACACCGTAGGCCAAAAAAGCTTCCTCCAATACGCGTGACTGAAAATTGGCTCTGTATAGAACGGCTATCTCCTCTGCTTTTTCCCCACCATCTATCAACTCCTTTGATTTTAAAGCGATAAAATGTGCTTCATCTACTTCACTTCTTCCTTCAAACAGGCCAATTTTTTCTCCAGCTTCTTTTTCTGTAAAAAGTTTTTTCGGAATGCGAAAATTATTTTTTTCGATTATTTCATTTGCAACGGCCAAGATGTTTTTTGTCGAACGATAGTTCTGTTCGAGAAAAAAAGTCTGGACTTCCGGGTAGGTTTTTTCGAAATGCAACATGTTTTTTATTTCTGCTCCTCGCCAACTATAAATATTTTGATCTGTATCTCCAACAACACACAGATTTCTATATTTCCTAGCTAAAAGGTCAACAATATAATTCTGGACTTTGTTTGTGTCTTGGTATTCGTCTACGTGTATGTATAAAAATCTTTCTTGGTATTTCTCCAAAATATCAGGATATTTTTGTAGGAGTTTCAAAGTTTTTAATAGTAAATCATCAAAATCCAAAGCTTTTTCTTTATTCAATATCTCTTCGTATTTTGCCCACGTTTTTTTTACAAGTTCTGATGTAAAGTCAAAAGCCCCCCTTTCTAGATATTCAGATACAGTCACTCCTCTACCTTTTTCGTTAGAAATAATATGCCTGACCTTATCCAAATTTTCTTTCGGGTCTATGCCGAGGTGGAGCATTGCTTCTTTCAGAGCTTTTTTTGAGTCGGCTGTATCAAAAATATTGAAATGTCGTGGCAGTTTTAACAATTCGGCATTTTCTTTCAGAATTTGTACTCCTAGTGAGTGAAATGTGCTGACAAATGGCACCCCGGTAGCAGAGCGGAGCTCGCTACGGGGCGAGCGCTCTCCATATTCGAATCTGAGCAATTGTAAAACCCTATCCCGCATTTCTTTAGCTGCTTTGTTTGTAAAAGTTATAGCCAAAATTCTCTCCGGTGAGATCCCGTTCAGTATTAGATGTAAAATTCTGTGAGTTATAGTCTTGGTTTTGCCAGCTCCAGCACCAGCTACGATCAAAACGGGTCCTTCAGTAGTTAAAACAGCTTTTTTCTGGTTTTCGTTCAGGTTTTCTAGATAATTCATCCCGTTAGAAATAGGAAACTTCAGTTTTGATTCCGAAGACCCTAGAGCGATTATTTTGTAATAATTCTATTTTCATACGTACTAGTTTCCGTTATTTCTAACGGGATTCACTGTGAAAGTATAACATTAAAATAATTTCTGACTTAAAAAAGTCAAAACTTTATAACTTTATAAACTTTATGGACTTTATAACTATGCTATGGTCTGTGTGTAACTTCTATTGACCCAAAAATGTAAGACTATATAATGTAATGGTACTGAAATGAATATATAAAATATGGCTGTACAGAGCCATATTTTATTGCAGATAGTCAGAATGTATTTTAATTTTAGCTTATTTTAGGTTTACTACAGGATCCGCAATCAAAATCAGGTCTTAAAAGCACAATTCGAGCGCTTATAGCGAAATTTCGAAAGGTGGGATCTGGCGTTAATGCGGTGAACATAATGGTGAATTTGGTTCTAAGCCCTATTCTCCTCATCACAATACTCTTCCCTTTTCAGGCCGAAGCGAGCGTTTTTTCATATATAGCAAGTCTGTTTTCTGGTGGGAGTGTTTCAGCAGAAGAAGACACCCTTCCTGACACAAACTCTCAAAATATGCCTTTGTTACAAGCTACTATTTCCCCCGATCCAAATTCATCATCAACTAAAGACAACATTTCTATAATTGGCGGTACTTCTATTTCCGTTATTACCGGCACGCCAGAAGTTAAAACTGCAGATGATGACCAAATCAGTTTGTATGTTGTTCACAAGGGCGATACTCTGCCAGCTATCGCCAAAATGTTTGGCGTTTCAGTAAATACTATTCGTTGGGGCAATGACTTGAAAAATGACACACTTTCTATTGGCCAAACCTTGGTCATTCTGCCTATTTCTGGCATTCAACATATCGTTAAATCTGGAGATACTCTCCAAAGTATCGCTAAGCTCCACAAAGGTGACTTAAACGAAATTTTGCAATACAACAACCTGACAAAAGATTCTAAATTATCTATTGGTGACGTTATTATTATTCCTGACGGTGAAGCAGCAGCTACAAGCGGAACTTCATCTGGTGTAGGTAGACCAGCGCCATCATATCCGGTTTATGAAGGTTACTATATGCGACCAATTATCGGTGGTATAAAAACCCAGGGTATTCATGGTCATAACGGTGTGGATTTAGCCTCAAGCTACGGAGCAAATATTCTAGCTTCAGCTGATGGTGATGTCATTATTTCAAAAGATTCTGGTTGGAATGGTGGTTATGGTGACTATATCGTATTAAGACACGGAAATGGTACACAGACTTTGTATGGCCACTTGAGCGCAACTCTTGTAAATGTTGGTGATCACGTTACACAAGGCCAAGTTATAGGAAAAATGGGTAATAGCGGACAGGTTACGGGGCATACTGGCATACACCTCCATTTTGAAATCCGCGGAGCACGCAACCCATTCTAGTATTTGCGGTCTTTTTGTCCGATTTTTTCGTTGCTCATTCCGTTCGTTCCCGCGGAGTAGGTTTACTACACCTTGGTCACGATACTCATTCGCGCCTCAAACTCAGACAAAAATCCTCTGAGCTAGTTTCAAACAGCTTTTCTTTTACAAAATCTCGTCGAACCAATACTTTTATGGCGCATCACGGAGCCCGTGTAGAGGCGAGTGCGAGGAAAATTTCGAGCACGAAATTATTCCGGCGACAGAAAAGTATTGGTGAGAAAGAGATTTTTTAAAAACTCTGGCACTTCTTCAGTCTATATTGCAAATCTTCCAAAGATGATACAATTAAAGTATGAAAAATAAACATTCAGATATTTTGGTTACAACATTATTAGCTTTGATTGCAGTTAATGACGGTATCACGTCAGGAGGTGTCTTTGGAAATTTACTTTTTGGTTTTGGGGTGGTAGTAATTTTTTACGAATTGGCTATTTATATTAGAGCAAAATAGATTTTGTAAAAAATCTCATCGAACCAAAACCTTTTCAGAGCACCCGCAGGTCGCAAGCATGGACTTGTCAAACGACGAGCAAAGCGAGTTAGATTGACAAGTTGCGACCGAGGACTAGAACAAACTTTTGGCTGGAAAAGTTTGTGTCTCTGAAAAGGTTGTGGTGAGAAAGAGATTTTTTACAGTGACTGGTACTTCTTAGGTCTGTATTGCAGTGCTTCTAAAATATGGTTTTCGGAAATATCCTCACTTCCTTCCATATCGGCAATTGTTCGTGCTAGTTTGATGATTCGGTGATATGAACGTGCCGAAAGGTCGAGCTGTTTTGCCGAGCGATTCAAAGTTTCTTTGACTTTGTCCGAAAGTTTTATTTGTTTGACTAAATCTTTTGCTGTCAACTCTGCATTCGTTTTTATTTTCAGTTTTGCTTTTGCATATCTTTTTTCTTGTATTTTTCGAGCGTTTTCCACACGAGGTTTCATTTTGGTCGTCCCTTCATGCATTTCACGAGCGTCAGTTAGTTTCTCATGTTCAACTTTTGAAACTTCTACCCACAAGTCTATGCGATCAACAATCGGTCCAGACAATTTTCTTTTATATCTTTCTATTGCTTGTGCAGAACAAACACAGTCTTTACCTTTCACTCCATAATTTCCACACGGACACGGATTCATTGTGGCAACCAAAATAAAATGAGCTGGATATTTTACAGAACCTTTTGCTCGTGAGACTGTCACTTCCCTGTCTTCCAGTGGCTGTCTCAAACTCTCTAAAACTTTTTTATCAAACTCTGGAAATTCATCCAAAAATAAAACACCTTTGTGAGCCAGAGTAATTTCCCCAGGTTTTAAATTTGCTCCACCACCAACCAGTGAAACGTATGATGCTGTGTGATGTGGTGAGCGAAATGGTGGATGTTCAATAAGTCCTGTGCCAAGCATTCCCCCAATAGAATAAATAGAAGTAACTTCAAGCATATCGTCAAAAGAAAGTCCTGGGAGTAGATGTGTAAACGCTCTGGCCAGCATAGTTTTTCCAGTTCCTGGTGGTCCGTACATGATTATGTTGTGTCCACCAGCAGCGGCGATTTCCAACCCCCTTTTTGCCGATTCCTGACCTTTTATATCAGCAAAATCGATTTCAACTTCTCGATTTTTAATTTTTTTCTTTTTGTTAATATAAACAGGAATTTCTTTCTTCTCCAACCCACCACTTTCTTTTTCTTCCCCACTCAGCTCTTTTGTGTTTATATGGTTCACAACTTCTAGCAAATTTTCAGCACCATAAATCTTGATGCCAGAAATTACAGAAGCCTCCCCTGCATTTTCCTTTGGTAAAAATATTTCCCTAAAACCTTCCTTTTTAGCTTTTTGAGTGATAGGCAGGGCTCCTTTTATAGGTCGGAGTTTTCCGTCGAGTGACAATTCTCCAATAAATAATCTTTTTTCTGTTTCAGCTTTAATATTTTCTGAAGCGATGAGATAAGCCAGTGCTATTGGTAAATCAAACAATGGTCCTTCTTTTTTGACATCTGCTGGGGCGAGAGAGACTACCACTTTCTGATTTTTATTTTTCGGCGATTTCCAACCAGAATTTTTTATGGCCGCGCTCACTCTATCTTTTGATTCATCAACCGATTTGTCCGCTAGACCTACGATAGAAAAAGAGTGGAGCCCTTTAGAGAGATCCACCTCAATATCTATTATTTGAGCGTTAAGTAGTGTCGCCTGTGCAGAATATATTTTTGAAACCGCCATATTTTTAGGAGTTCATGTGTTTCTTGCAAGTTTTCGCTGCCGGGTTGGCTTCTAGTCTATCCTCTTCTATTTTTTCTCCACCGATTTCACAAACACCATAATTTCCTTTTTCTATTTTTTGTAGTGCCGACTTAACTTCATTTAGTCTAGCTTCAAGTTGTCCTAAAACAGCGCTGTTTTTTTCATATTCTTCGATTCCCTCTGCCACATCACCTTCTTCTGCAGTGTCTGTGACCACATTTCCCTCCGTCGCTTCCCAGTCAGATGTTTGGTCAGGGTTTTTTCGGCCAACCGTAGTCAGTTCACTCTCGAGTTTAGTCATCTCCCCCTTCAGGATTTTCTCAAATTTTTTGGTGTCTACTGTCATTCCTGCATTGTAGCAAACTGTCTTATTTAGGCAAATTTATCCGCACACTAACTCTGTTATTGATTTCATCACGCGCTTTAGCGCCATAACAGAGTTAGTGTGCGGGTTTATCTTTCCTGCTGACTTATTACATATTTACCCAAAACAGCACTGAAAATAGCCTCATTTCTTGTTATGACCAAAGTGTTTTTATCTATAAACGAATACAATAGAACCGTGTTCTTGTTACTATCTTTCAAAATTCGCAAATCCTTATTTTTCAAAGCTTTATCAGCCCAGACTCCGCTTACAGTTGAGCTGTCTTCTGGAACTTCAAATATTTTTCCTAAATCACTAACAATATCTTTTTCCCATTTGAGCATTCCACTCCAACTACTGCCAAAATCTTTTGTAGAAAGAATAATAAACGGTGAGTTTTTATCAAAAGAATACACTCCTATCATGTACTCGCCTTCAAAAGCTCGCTCAAGTGAAGCCGGCATAGCTGGTGCAAGTGTGGTGAGAACACTCGAGACATCAGCTTTATCGCCTTTTGCTGTTGTGGTGTTTATATACAGAACAGAATTCGGTGGCAATTTGAAAGATTTATTTTCCGACAATATTTCAGATGAAAGTTTTGCTCGGGTAGAATTTTCAATCACAAAATCCTTTTCTTGCGAAAAACTAATCAGGGCTTTGGTTTTCTGGATAACCACAACCTGTTCTTTATTTTTTAAATAGTAAACACCACCAACGGCGATTATCCCAAGTATAAATAGAGAAATACCGATAGTCACAAAAAATTTATTTCTATTTTCAGTTTTTACTTCTTGCTGTTTTAGATCAACAGGTTCTTTCTCTTTTCTTTTTTGTTCAGCAACAAATATATTTGTAGTGCCAAGATTGTTTTTGTGTAGCGCTTCTTCCACATCTCCCTGGTATGTTCGAAGAGATTTTATAGGAATTCTAGGATCTTTTTGTTCAGGGGGCATTCCGTTAGTAGAAAATGACATAGCTCAAAGAGCTGGCCATTTTTTCTTTATTATTCATCACTAATATCGACCATTTTATATTTATATACATAATTTTATTTCAAATGTCATTTTCACTACGGGATAGCCCGTGGTAGTAGAGCCTAGCTCACTACAGGGCTAAGCCCTGTAGTGAAGTTGGCATTTGGTTTTCTAGCAAAGTACACTTTGCAATGCCAACTTCTACTACGGGGCATTTAGACTAATTGTAACAAAGTTTTGCTAAATAAAAAACCGAATTCCCAAAAAATGAGAATCGGTTGTTCGCTCGCAGAGCGAATTGTAATGGAATCACCAGAATTTTCTAAAGAACTAACCCGATCGGGACAGTGGGGGTGGGTGATCAGCACGCGGAAGTTCCCCCACTGCCCTTTCAGGTGTTCTGTTTTCGACGCTTACCGCCTGGTAAGCTATCGACTCGCATTGCTTCCGACAGGACCTTATTATTTTATACCCAACATTTTTAGAGTCAAGCAAAAACCGCCTCTTGGCGGTTTTTGTAAATTTTTACTCCTCTTCTTTCTGGGCAGGTCTTGGTCCACGACGATTTCCCTCTCCCCTAAAGCCGAGTAAATATTTTCGTGGGTTTTCATCTAGATCAATAAAGTCGTCGCTGGCTTCTATTAGTTTTGCTGATGTTGCTTTACCAAAACAAATCACTTCAACTTGGCACCCCACATTTTGCAAATATTCAACAAGTGATACAAAGTCTCCATCTCCTGTGACCAATATTACAGCGTCGAGTTTCGGAGCAAGTTTAATAGCATCAATCGCCAAATCTATATCCCAATTTGCCTTTTTTGCACCTCCAGAGAAAATTTGGAGGTTTTTAGTTTTAGTCTCGATTCCCATTTTTCCCAGAGCTTCAAAGAAGTTTTTTTCCTCCCCTGATTCTGTTGTAGTGACATAGGCCACAGCTCTGGTGAGCGATCTTCCCGCCAAACCATCTTTGACTACTTGGCCGAAATTTACTTTTGCGCCATAAATATTTTTGGCGCAATGATACAAGTTTTGGGTATCAATAAAGATCCCAACCCTTTGATTTTTGTGTTTAATTACACTCATATTATATAAAAATTATTTAAATATTAAGAAATTCAATTTATAAAAAATCTACCTTTTCTAATTATACTAAATGATAAAGTAAAAAGATAATGTAGCAAAATCTCGTCGAGCTGTGTCTCGAGAAGAGACCTCGCAGACCTTGAGCATGGTTTTGTCAATTGATCCTGAACGAAGTGAAGGGTTAAATTGACAAATCAAGGTCGAGAATTAAGTAAACGAAGCGCTGGCGGAGTGAACGGTCTCTTCGAGAGATACAGGGAGAAAGAGATTTTGCGAAAATATGACTCAACGAGATTTTGTGGTTCTTATTTCTTCAAACCAAGTTTCTTGTTGAGAGCATTAAAACGTCTTGGACTTTTCTTTTCCAAATACTTCATGTGAGTCTTTCTTGTGGCAACCATTTGCAAAAGCCCGCGTCTTGAATGGTTATCTTTTGCATTTTTCTTCAAATGTGAGGCTAGCTCGTCTATTCTCTTAGTCAAAATAGCGATCTGAACTTCAGGAGAACCAGTGTCCTTCTCATGTGTCTGGACATCTTTCATTATTTTTGATTTCTTTGTCTTCGTAAGCATTGTTTATAATTTTAAGAATTTATTCGTATATCCGATCTCATTCGTTATGATTCTTATCAGGATATCACAAAACCCTTTACTTTGCAAGCCTTTTTAGGCATTTTTTTAAAGCCTATTTTAGCTAGAAAAGCACTTGACAGCTAATCTTACATATGGTATCATATACATCGGAGGTGGCTATGCCACAGTTTTCACAAGTTCGTGGGGTCGGGACAGTTGTTGTTCAGAGCTCCTGGGCCAATGGCGCTCGATTGGTCTGGCAGGGTACAAGTCGTCGGGATTATTGGTCGCGTCCGGAGACGGACAGCGCGATTCTCAGTCACGCCGGCTATCTCTGGCAACTCGGTCAGAAGAAAGAGGCCGAGGAGTACATGGACGAAGCTCTTCGTCGCCGCGCGTCGTAGCTCTCAGGCCACCTATTGCAATTCGATAGGTGGCCTGAATTATTTCCACAAGTAATTTTCTATGATATAACACTAGAAGAGAGGTAACCATGCAGGAACAGTTTCTAGTTTTCTTCCAGTTCGTTGTGGTTCTTTTGGGGGTTAAGGCTGGTTTGGAGCTCTCCTTCGCTTTACGACAAAAGCGTCGAGAGAACCAGAACCGCCTACGCTGAAGCCAAGGTCGCTTCCCATTTCTTCGGGGAAGCGACCTTTTTGTAAAATCTTAATGTCGCACAATATTATTCAAAAAATGATATAATTTTTTGATGGTGTCACTTAAGGAACTCAAAACTCAATTTCTAGAATATATTGAAATAGAACGTGGTCGCTCTCTCAAAACTGTTGAAAACTATGACCACTATCTTTCTGTTTTTTTAGAATTTTTAAAACAAGACAATCCATCTGATGTTAATGCCGAGACCATTCGTCAGTTTCGACTTTGGCTCAACCGCAAACTTACAGGAAACAATAAAACAGACAAAAGTGAAACACTTTCAAAAAAAACACAGAACTATTATTTGATAGCTTTGCGAGCTTTTCTGAAATATCTTGCCCGACAAGAAATAAAAACTTTACCAGCTGAAAGAATAGAGTTAGCCAAAGTAAATGAAAGATCTCTCGATCTTATAACTCAAACTGAATTAAAAAGATTACTGGAGTCTCCCAAAGGCACCGACTTGAAATCTCTTCGTGATAGAGCAATTCTAGAACTTTTGTTTTCAACTGGTCTTCGTGTCTCCGAGCTTTGTTCTCTGACTCGAGATTTAGATTTGAGATCTGACGAATTTTCTATTCGAGGAAAAGGAGGCAAAGTTCGCGTAGTTTTTCTTTCTGAAGAAGCAAAAAAACATTTAAGAAATTATTTATCTGCCCGCAAAGATATGAGTGATGCTCTATTTGTTCACACAGGAAACGAAGTCAAAAAAGAAGAAGTCGGTCATCTAACAAAAAGAACTATCGAAAGAATAGTAAAACAATATGCTGTTAAAGCTGGCATTTCAAAAAAAGTTACTCCGCACACAATGCGACATCTTTTTGCTACAGATTTACTTTCAAACGGTGCTGATATTCGTTCCGTTCAAGCTCTGCTCGGTCACTCAAGCATAATCACAACGCAGATTTATACACATGTGACTGACAAACACCTCCGCGATATCCATAAGCGATTTCACAATAAAAATTAAACTGTTACACTTTGAATATGAAAATTATGTCTTGGAATGTAAACGGTATCCGTGCAGTTCACAAAAAAGGGCTTTTTGTGCCTTTTGTGGATAAATACAAGCCAGATATTCTCTTTTTGCAGGAGACGAAGGCGAAGCAAGATCAAAGTGAGGTTGATTTGCCTGACTATGAGGAATACTGGAATTCAGCAGAAAAAGCTGGTTACAGTGGAGTGGCTATTTTTACCAAACATAAACCGGAAAAAGTTTTACTCGGTTTTCCTGACAAGATTTGCAAAAAATACAAATTTGCCGACAAATATGGCGATCCCCTGACCGAAGGCCGTATTATTGCTCTTGAATTCGAGACGTTCTATGTAGTCTCTGTCTACACTCCCAACGCAAAAGATGATTTAACTCGCATTCCCCTTCGTCACAAGAACTGGGACCCGGCTTTTTTGGAATACATGAAAGATCTAGAGAAAACAAAGCCTGTTATTTTTGGTGGAGATCTAAATGTCGCTCATACCCCAGACGATCTTGCTCGACCAAAGGAAAATGTAGGTAAAAAAGGTTTTACTACGGAAGAACGAGAAGGTTTACAAAAATATATCGACGCAGGTTTTATCGATACATTCAGATTATTTACAAAAGGTAATGGTCACTACACATGGTGGAGCCATTTCGCTGCAGCACGAGACAGAAACATTGGATGGAGAATAGATTATATTTTTGTAAGCAAAAAACTAAAAGAAAAAGTAAAATCAGCAAAAATTATGCCTGGAGTTTACGGTTCTGATCACTGCCCTATTACTCTAGATATTGACTTATAGTGTCACTTATCCACAGTTTTGTAATAAATGTCCTTTACATAATTTTATAAAAGACATAGAATAATTTCAGACGCAATTAGAATGTCCGATACGATAAACCCCGTGTTGGGTAAGAAATTTGCAAATTGTTCTTTGAGGCCTGTACTTATGAGGGTCGGCCGGCCCTCCTCTTAGAAGACATTTTGGTTAGGATATTGTGGGCGATCAAAATATCACCACTTATCTACTATTTATTTGTGTTTTAGGATATTGCATGCCCGCTCTATCCCTTGCTGGGATGTTCTTCTCCCCAACAGTCCGTTGACTCGCCGTCGTAAGATAGCTATGTCCGGGCTGTTTTTTTATTCCAATTTTTGCCACAGTAATCTGTGGATCAAAAATTGAGAACACTGAGGTAAGGCGAAGTGTAAGTTCCTATTTTACCCAATGGCTTGAGCGTATTTTTTTGATTTCTTCTTCATCCACCTCCTCCTTAGTTTGTTTTCCACTCTCTCCGAGTGCTTTCAATTCATTTTCTGGCAGATTAACCAGCTCCTTAGCCTTATTTTCAAGATATTCAGGGGTATTTTTTCTCGGATCATCCAAAACTTCTTCTAAGAGTGCGTGTAATGTGAAACCAATCTTTGGTCCAGGCTGTATTTCAGTAACTTCCATTATTTTTTTACCATCAATTTTTAACATTCCAACAGAAACTGGGTCGCGAAGTGCCTCTTCTATCATTGAATGATATTTGCGGAGACGATACGGGTCTTCTTTAGGTCTACCAGTCCCTATACGGTCGCAGATGCGTAGATTCATGAGATCCCATATATTCTCTTGTCCGACATTTACGATCATTCTACGGACCGCTGAGAGCGTAATTTGCTCGGTGTCAGAAAAGAACATGTGCCAACGAATCATTTTGACTACTTTTTCTATTACTTTATTTGAATATTTAAGATTTTCTAATATTTTCTTGGTTACACGTGCACCAATAACTTCATGGCCATAGAAAGACCACTCTTTGTTTCCCATCCCCTTTCTTCGGGACTCTGGTTTAGAAATATCATGAAATAGAGCGCTTAAACGGAGCTCAAGGGGGTAATTTTTGTCAGCTGCACCTTGGACAGAACGAAGTAAATGCTCCCAGACATCGTATGAGTGAGCTCCCCCCTGCTCTACACCAACAGTTTTTTCAAGTTCAGGTATGACATACGAGAGCAGACCTAGTTTTCTTAGAGAAAGTAAGGCCTTCATAGGGTTTGGAGACATAATCATCTTGCTAAACTCATCACGAATACGCTCTAGAGAGATGTTTTTCAAAAGATCAGAGTTGTCAGATATAGCTTTTTCTGTCAGTGGTTCAATTTCAAAGCCAAGTTCAGCAGAAAACCTGATTGCGCGCAACATTCGCAGACCATCTTCAGTGAAACGTTTGACCGGATCCTCTACTGTGCGAATGATTTTGTCCTTTAGATTTTTTTGGCCTTCATAAAGGTCAATCACCTCTTTTTTTGATATAGAATATGCCAAAGAGTTCACAGTAAAGTCACGCCTTTTCAGATCATCTTCTATTTTTTGGCTAAAACTGACACTATCTGGATGTCTATTGTCTGAATAGTCCCCTTCTAGTCTATATGGAGTAACTTCTATTATTTTCAAACTTTTAGGCAACTCCCTATCTCCTTCGACTACTGTCTCAGGATCTCCGGCTTCATCGCCTACGACTACCCCAACTGTTCCAAAGGTGTTTTCGTAAAAAGTCTTTGTAAATAAGGCTATAATCTCGTCTGGTGTAGCGTTTGTTGTAACGTCCCAATCTCTTGGTTCCCTACCGAGTATCAAATCTCTAACACATCCGCCCACGACAAAAGCCTCAAAGCCTGCTTTTTCCAGCTTTTCTGTGACGTCAATCACCTCTTTTGGTATAGAGAAAGATTTCATTTCATTATGTGCTCCCGGCAGGAATCGAACCCACATCAGCGATTCCGAAGATCGCTACTTTATCCATTAAGCTACGGGAGCATAAAGAGATTATAACACAATTTTGTGCGACCATCGGGAATCGAACCCGAATTTCGTCTTTGGCAAAGACGTATTTTACCACTAAATTATGGTCGCGTTAAGTATTCACACATTAGCTTGATCCACCTTAAAACCCCAACTTTTATTGTTTTTCCGCCTAGTATTGTAATATTTCCTACCCCATAAAGCAATCTTTTTGATTTATGTTTACCTGTGATTATTTGTGTTTTATACATATTGGTTTCTTTCAGATCTAACTCTTTTTTCCACCAAGAGATACATTTATCTATATCAAGATCTTTGTAACCCAACATCCAAAATTTAATGTTTTCCCTTGGAATATGACAATATTTTTTTACAAACTCTATAAAAATCTTTAGAACATACGGATCAGTATTGGATATTCTTAAGCTGTGTCCTATATCTGATTTGTCTCCTTCACCCAAATAAAGCATTAAAGATGCAATAAAAATAGTATCATTTTTATAAATTTGAAAGGTTTTTTCAGCTTCATGCTCAATTTGATGGTATTTATTTTCTAGTACAGCTTTTCTTACAGCATTTACAATCATTATTCTTTTTCCAGATTCTTCCCTGTTTCTTTTCTTATTGTTTAATAGAATTTCTTCAGGTAGGTTAACTCTGTTGTAAATATAGGAAAGGGTTCCCTTTGAAATGCCAGTCTCTCTTGAGATAACATTATAACTATGTCCTTTTCTTCTTAGATCTAAAGCCTTTTGTCTTAACTCGGGTATTATCATTATTATAATAATAACAAGAGTAAAGTAGTATAAAATATAAAACTGTGGATAAGTCAGTGGACATGTGTATTAAGGACAGGTCTTTGACTTTCGTCAAGTTTAGAGACTTTATTCTGTCTGTATTAAAAATATGGCTTATATTATGACTTTTTATAATGAGACATGTCTCTCGGATGTCTGTTTTTGATGGAAAGTCTAAAACGTTTCACGTGAAATGAATAAATAGGTTACATGTGTAACATTTACAACTTGATAAAGGGTTACACATGTAACAAAGTCAAACTTGGTGGTATAATCTGAACATGTTTGGTAAGAAATTTTCAAAAGAACCTACAGAAAAGCAAAAAATTGGCCAAATAGGGGAGGATGCTGTTTGCCAGTATCTAGAGAAAAACGGATACAAGGTGATAGATAGAAACTATTTACGAAAGTGGGGAGAGATAGATATTGTGGCTAAGAAAGGCAAAATGATTCATTTTGTGGAAGTAAAAAGTGTTTCAAGGGATTTGAGTGATAGTGTTATTCGTGAAACATCTAGGGGGATAGGAGGCATGATTCTGGATGCAGTTCGAGGCGGAAGGGAAAATAAGCGAGGAGGCGTACAAGAGTACGGTGACGAGAATATTTTGCCTTCCAACAAAGAAATGCGCCAGAATAATGACTCATACAGAGCGGAAGATAATATGCATCCTTGGAAGTTAAAGAGGCTAGGTCGTGCAGTTCAGTCGTATTTACTGGAAAAAGACATTTCCGATGACATTGATTGGCAATTTGACCTTGCAACTGTTTATATTGATATGAATAAAAGACTATCGAGAGTTTTTCTACTAGAGGATATTGTCCTATAAGAAAATTTATAATTTCGTTTTTAATCTTTTTGTGTTAGAGTTATTTTGTTATTTCGGGGTGAGAAGTGATGTTATCACTTCGCAAGACCTTTGATGGTTTTTTATGAATGTAGTGAAATAAAAAACAGAAAAGGTGTACAGCTCCTGTAAGGAGGAGTATAGAACGTAATAAGCATACAGAAAATAGGTAATTATTTGAAAAATATATACGGGGTGTAGTATAGCGGTAGTATTCATGATTTGGGATCATGAGGCCCGAGTTCGATCCTCGGCACCCCGACAAGACCGCAGGTCTTTTCGAGGTGCCGAGTGGGAAGGGGTCGGGAAACGGGAGTTTCCCGTGGAGGAAGGATTGGGAAAACCGTGGGTTTCCCAGGACAGTGACCCCGACAAATTTTAATAAATAAATTTATGAAAAAAGTTTATATTATTCATGGATGGGGCGCTAATTCAAACGAGGATTGGTTTCCATGGCTTAAAAAAGAATTAAAAAATAAAGGATTTGATGTGTATGTTCCAGATATGCCAAATACCGAGACCCCAATCCTTGAAGAGTGGGTGTCATATTTGTCGAGACAGATAGGAACTTTAGATGAGCAAACATATTTAGTTGGTCACAGTATTGGATGCCAGACTATTTTGCGATATTTAGAAACAAAAGAGGAAGAAATAATCGCAAAACCTTGGGAGGAAACTCCAATTAATTTTGATAAAATTAAAACAAAAGCAAAATTTGTGGTAATTTTATCTGACAATGATGAAGTAGTTGATATTTCAAACGCAGATGTTTTTGAGAAAAAACTTGGAGCAGAAGTTATTATTCAAAAAGGTAAAGGTCATTTCAATAAATCTGACGGTGTAACAAAAGTTCCTATTGTTTTAGAAAAAATATTGGAAATTTCTAACAAATATTAATTATGAAAATAAAAAAACTTGGGCATTGTTGTTTGAGGATAGAAGTTGGTAGCAAAGTTATCTTAACTGATCCTGGCAGTTACACAGTAGAGGAACACAGTAAGCTTACAGGCCTAAATTATATTCTTTTTACTCACGAGCATCAGGATCATTTTCATATAGAGTCACTTAAAACTATTTTAAAAAACAATCCTAAAGTAGAAATATTTACAAATACATCTGTCGGAGAACTTTTGAATGACGAAGATATAAAACATACAGTTATTAATAATCAAGACACAGTTTCGCTTGGTGGGGTTTCAATAGTGGGAATAGGCGAAAAACACGCCATGATGCACAGTTCTATTCCGGTTTCTTCAAATACAGGATTTTTTATAGATGGTAAATTGTGGTATCCGGGTGATAGTTTCACTGATCCTCAGAGAAGTGTAGAAATTTTAGCACTTCCAGTTTCTGGACCTTGGATGAAAATAAGTGAAGCAATCGATTATGCTTTGTTACTTAAACCAAAAAAAGCTTTTCCTGTACATGATGGAACACGATTTGGTACAGCACATAATCTTCCTTTGAAATTGTTGTCCCCACAAGGTATTGAGTTTGTTGTAATGCTAGAAGGTGATGAAAAAGAATTTTAAATATGCCTTTCACTAAAACAACAGAAAATTTTGTCTGTAACCCTGGTAGTAGAGCATAGCTCACTACGGGGCAAGAAAGTGTTATGTCTAGTAAATTTATAAAAAATGTCGAGAACTTTAAGTGTGAGAGGTGCGGTTTTATTGTGGTTGGGAATGGGTATACGAACCATTGTCCAGAATGTTTGTGGTCAAAGCATGTTGATATTTCACCAGGCGATAGACTAAATACCTGTGGGGGAATGATGGAACCGATTGGTGTAAAGAAAAAAGGCGAGGAATATATTATTACTCACAAATGCGTGAAGTGTGGTTTTGAAAAACCAAATAAAGCGGTTTCTGATGACAATTTTCAAATGTTAATCCAAGTCTCTGCTGAGAATTCTAAATAATATTTTACTACAGTATATTGTAGTAAAATATTATTTGCTTAGTTCGTCAGTGATAAGTTTTGTCAGGTTCGGTACATTTATTTCCTGAAATTTTTTTGCAAATTTGGCAATATCCTGATTTTCAAATTCCAAGAGTGTCATGCCAAGTTCGTTTTGCAAACTTCTGTTTATATATGCCGAAGTAATAGCATTTAATTCTCTGTTGCTCGTTGTGTTTCCGTCAGAACTTGTTGAAATCATGCCAATAACTGTCGCTCCGCTATCTACCACTGCACCACCGGATGAACCTTTTTGAGAGACAATTGTTCCGCCCACAGATAGCAAATCAATAGTACTTTGCTTAAATGTGAAGTAATCCTGAACATTTGTTACAGCCGTAGCGATGCTTAAGTTTTGTAAAATTGAAAGTCCACCCAGAAATCCAGCGGCATAAGAAGCGAGCAATACAGGTTCATTTTTGTTTATGATTTCACTGACATTCATCGGAATGTAAGAAAAAGTCTGAGGCAGGTCTGATCCGTTTATAGCGCTCACGATTCTCAAAAAAGCAAAATCATTTTCTCCCGTACCTTTCTGCACAGCTTCTTTCAATAGAGATTTATTGTCTTCTACCCAAGTTGGGGAAATATAAACTATTTCAGCATTATATTTTGGATAAGCTGGACTGCCTGTACGAATAACACATTCTAGGAAATCTTTTTGTCGAAAATCACGCAAAAGAAAATACTCCGCGATGTGCGCGTTTGTTAGGATGAGACCGTTTGGATTTATGATTATTCCAGTACCTGAAATAGGGGAGAGTTCACCGCCTTTTGCAGTACAGAGAATATTGACGATGGCTTTTCTAGCGAACGTGTTTATCAGTTCAAAATCATAAGTGGGTTCTACATATGTGTTTGGTGTCGATGTTGATTGATTTGTTTCTATAGTTTTTGAGACAGGTTTTACTGCAATTTTAGCAACTATTTTTGTTTTTAATGGAGTGGACGTTGCTATTTTTGTGCTTGTTGTAGCAATCGCGGAGACGATTGGTGTGCTTGAAGTCGATACTGGTATTGTAGAAACTTTTGGACTTGTTGTACCAAATAAAAATAAATGTGCCACTATGAAAGAGAAAATGGTTTTGAGCCACATGCCACGATTATATCATCACAAAGTCTAAAATATTAATTGCTCCAGGTCATTTTTTCTGATAACATGGCTTGTATTGCGGGATTGGTTTAGTGGTAGAACGGTTGCCTTCCAAGCAGCACGCGCCGGTCCGATTCCGGCATCCCGCACAAAAATATTTTACTTTTATAAACAATTATTGTAGTCTTCTGCATAGGCAGTAGAACCTCAAGAAAGGGGTTAACAATGAAAACTGGAAAGGCTCTGGGGCTCGCTCTGGGAGTGACAGCAGTATCGGTGGTTCTTCTGTCACTCTTTCACGGCGCACCAACTGGTCCACAAGTCTGGGGTGGCGGTGCAACAATGTTTGCCGTCGCCTTCGTTGTTCTCAAGTTCGCAAAATAGTCCTGACGGATTGTCTCACCTCAAGCAGAGGTTCTGGCTCATCGTCAGGACTTTCTGTTTTTGATAATATTAAACAAATGGAAATTCAAGAACAGCTCAATCAAATAAACGAAAAAAACAAAAGAGTAGAATTAGATAAAGCTTGGGAAGTAAGTTTTACTCGTAAGCTTTTCATTTCACTTGTTACTTATATTGTGGCTAGTATCTGGTTGTGGAATATAAACGAACCAAGTTTTCTACTCAAGGCTATAGTTCCAACAGCTGGTTATATACTTTCAACACTTTCAATTCCTCAACTCAAAAAAATATGGATGAAAAAACAGTAAAAACTTATAATGAGAAAGCTGATGAATATACTGCTGAAACAGATGACTTTTGGCAGAGATTTCCGTCCACCTTTCCTCAAGATTTTATTAAATTAGTTAAAGGGAAAGTTTTAGATATAGGAAGTGGTTCAGGACGAGATGCAAAGATTTTTACTGATGCTGGTTTAGAAATCACTTGCCTTGATGCCTCGGAATCTATGATTAAAATCAGTAAATCAAGAGGTTTCAATTCAGTCTTAGGAAATTTTCTTAGTCTTCCTTTTGAAGATAAAACTTTTAATGGAGTTTGGGCATATACCTCACTCCTTCACATTCATAAATCTGAAATTAAAAAAGCATTTGAGGAAATAAACAGAGTTTTAGTGGATGGAGGTATTTTTGGTCTTGGTTTGATTGATGGAGAAGGAGAAGAAGATAGAAAAAGTATGGGAGAAGATTTTCCTAGGTTATTTACTTATTACAACAAAGAAGAAGTTGAAAATATTGCGAAAGAATTTAATCTTAATAAGATTTATTTTGAAAAACATCAAGTAAAAAGTAAAAACTACTTGCATTTTTTACTCCAAAAATAAAATTATGAATAATTATCATATTGATGGAGTGTCAGGTTCAGGTAAAACAACTATTTGCAAAGAACTGAAAAGAAGAGGTTATCAAACAATTGATGCAGATGAAGAACTTGCTTATTTCGGCAATCCAAAGACTGGAGAACCTGACGAAAAAACAGAAAGAAAGGATTTTGCAAAAAATTGGATATGGGATAAAGAAAAAACTCTACTAGAGTTAAATAAAAAAAGTGATAATCCAACATTTTTTTGCGGTGGAACAATGAATCTTGAACACTTTGCTGAATACTTTAAAAAAACATTTATACTTCATATTGACGACGAAACTTTGAAACATAGACTTGCAAACCGAACAAATAATGATTTTGGTAAACATCCAGATGAGCTAGCTATGCAGTTAGAATGGAATGCTAAAGCATATAAAAATGCTGAAGAAAAAGGAGCAATAATCATTAATGCTACTAGACCAGTTAATGAAGTGGTGGATGAAATTTTACATAATACAAATGATGAACAATAGTGAGTTGAAGTGTGGGGAAATGTAAATAAAAACAGAAAACCCGCCGACCGATGCCGACAGGTTCTGTCGTTCGGTGACGGGTGTTACTTGCGTTTCTTCTTGCGAGTTGGTGCACGAGTGGGGTCGTCGGTGTTGAAGAGTTCCTTGAGGGTGTCGTTGTATCTCCGTTGCATTTCGGTCGCTTTTTCACGAAATCCAGGAGCGTTGATGAGCTCAAAGACATACCTCTTGACCCCTGCTCGGATGAGAGAGCCGACAGACTCATCGTGAACTCTTGCTAGGAGCTGAAGTTCACGAAGGTCTTTTTCGGGGATACGAACTGAAACCACCATATCTGAGTTTGCCACGTCGTCTCCTTCCTAGAAGGACAATATCACGGTAATATTACTGTGTCAAATTTTATTTGATTTTCGCTTCCGTTAAATATAAACTTGGTATGTAAAAAGGACTAGGATTTGCTTCCAAATAGGTTCTAACGTCATTCACTATCCCACACCTATAAATTTGACAATAAAAATCAGTAGGTATAGGATTTAGTTAGGACGGTGCAGTGGGTGGGAGATATCTTCACGGCCATAGCACAGTAGGCGTTTGCGTCGGAAGTTGCAAATCCGACATCAACTTGCCACTAAAAAGGCCATGTGTGGGCTAGTTTGCCCCATAAGACTTTTGCTCACTCGCATCGTCCTCACCAACAGGCACCAACTCGGTGCCTTTTTCCTATCGAAAATTTCTACAAACAAAAAACGTCCTTCGACAAGCTCAGGACGTTTTGTGCTTTCCTCTAGAGAAAAAGATTATCTCACAGCCTCCTTCAATGCCTTAGCCGCGCGAAACTTTGGTACTTTCATCGATGGAACGGAGATAGTTGCTCCTGTTCGTGGATTTCGAGCTTGTCTCGCTGCTCGAGTCTTTGTTGAGAAGATGCCGAGACCTGCTATTGAAACCTCCCCACCTTTTTTCAAAGTATCGACGATTGAGCTTATGACAAGGTCTACAACTTCTTCAGCTTGGACTTTTGTGCCAGAGAGTTTTTCGTGGACGGCGTCTACTATGCTTGCTTTATTCATAATATTGATGTTGTTAATATTAACTGAACTTGACTACACTACCTACTATGAAAGAAGTATATAACAAGGCTTTTTTAACGCAACATCTATTCAGATAATGAAAAATGTGTTGTAAATTGGTGATTTTACACAAAATGTTTAAAACAATAAAATCGCCTTAGATGCTAGGCGTCGGAGATTTTTCGAGTGAGCGGTATAAAAATACAGTGAACGAGAAAAATTGAACGACAACAACGCAGATAAGGTGATTTTATTGGTTTAACGGGCAAATTCAATCGTTCTTGACTCGCGAATGACTGTCACTTTAATTTCTCCAGGATATTTTAGTTCTTTTTCTATCCGCAAGGCAATATCTCGAGCCATTTTTGTTGCTTCCAGGTCAGTTACGTCTGTCGGTGTTACAAATATTCGTATTTCACGTCCAGCTTGTAGAGCATAGGCTTTTTCAACACCTTTGAAAGAGATAGCTACTGCCTCCAAATCCTTTAGTCGTTTCAAATAGTTCTCAACGCTGTCTCGTCTTGCTCCTGGGCGACCGCCAGAGATTGCGTCTGCAGACTGAACAATCATAGACTCGACTGTTTCGTATGGATATTCTTCGTGATGAGCTTGCATTGCTTTGATTATGGCTTCATCTGTGCCAAATTTTTGCAAAATTCTACGTCCAATCTCAACGTGAGTTCCGACAACTTCGTGGTCAAGGGCTTTTCCAATGTCGTGAACAAGTGCTCCAGCTTTTGCCACAGCCACATTTGCTCCGATCTCCTCAGCAAGCATTCCAGCTATATGCGTCATCTCTATTGAGTGGGCCAATACATTCTGGCCATAGCTGGTACGGAAGTGAAGTCTGCCCAAAATAGAAACCACTCGTGGGTCAAGTCCTAACACACCAGTTTCGTAGACTGCTTTTTCACCTTCTTCTTTTATAGTTTTAGCTATTTCTTGTTCAGATACTTTGACCATTTCTTCGATTTTTGCTGGTTGAATACGACCATCGGCAATAAGTTTTTCTAGTGCAGTTTTAGCTATTTGTCGGCGAACAGGGTCAAACGAAGAAATAGTAATAGAGCCAGGTGTGTCATCGACTATGACTTCAACACCAGTTGCTCTCTCAAAGGCTTTTATATTTCGTCCCTCCTTGCCGATTATTTTTCCTTTGAGTTCATCGTTTGGAATAGTGACATGGGTTGTCAGCATGTCCGATGTCACAGAATTAGAAAGTCTCTGTATAGATGTGGCCAAAATTCCTTTGGCTTTTTCCTCCAGTTTTTCTGCTCCAACTTGCTCCAGTTTTTTCATTCGAGCCAAAATGTCTTCCTCAGCTTCTTTCTCGACCGAGTCCATGATCTCCTTTCTAGCTTCCTCCGGTGTCAGTTTGCCTATTTTTTGTAGCTCTTCTCTTTTTTGTGATTCAATATTATCTGCTTTTTCTCGTATAGCTTTTATTTCTTCTATTCTTTTTTTTATTTCCTCAACTTCTTTATCAATATCTTTTTGTCTACCATCCAACAGCTCGTCTTTTTTGACGAGGCGATCTTCCATTTTTTTATTATCCTCCTCTTTTTGCTTTATTTCTGTTCGAGCTACTTTGAGGATTTCTTCAGCTTTATTCTCTGCTTCGTCTGTTATGGCTTTTCCTTTGCTCTGAGCTTCAAGCATCATTCGTTTCAAATCCAGCTCCATAGATCCCTTTTTACCGAGAGATATGATGAGGCGTAAATAATAACCGAGTCCGAGTGATATGAGCGAAGCGACGGAAAGTAACAGCGCGACTATTTTTAATGACATGTTGTGCGTGTAACAGTCATTTTTGTTTCTTGCTTTTTGACAAGCAATTTCTAAACGTAGAATCTACTGGATGTATTCGTATAGGTATTTTGTGAGAAGATCATATTTTTAGTCTGTTTTGCAGTATTTCGGTCAATATTCAGGAAGATCGGGCAAGAAAAACAAAAATTACTATTAATTTATATTAAATAAGTAATATTGACACTATATAAGAAAGGGGGAAATAAGTCAAAACCCCGTAGTAGATTTTGGCATTGCAAGGATTACCTTGCTGTGCGAAGCACAATGCCAAAATTCACTACAGGGTCAAACTACGACAAAACCTTGTCTACGATACCATAAGCTTTTGCTTCAGGAGCGGACATAAAATAGTTTCTATCAGCATCTTTTTCTATTTGGGCAACTGACTTACCTGTATTTTTAGCCAGTAGTTTATTCAAGTTTTCGCGGTTTTTCAATATGTGTTTTGCTGAGATTTCGATATCAGATGCCTGACCTTCTGCTCCACCGAGTGGTTGGTGAATCATAATTTCAGCGTTTGGTAAGGCAAATCTTTTACCTTTTGCTCCCGCAGAAAGAATAACTGCTCCCATAGATGCTGCAAGTCCGACAACAACAGTAGAAACATCATTTTTTATATAATTCATAGTGTCTATGATTGCCATGCCCGCTGTAATCACTCCACCGGGGGAGTTTATGTAAAAAGAAATATCCTTTTTTGGGTTTTCTGATTCAAGAAATAAAAGTTGTGCAATAACTAGGTTTGCAGTATGGTCGTCTATTGGACCATCAAGAAAAACAATATTATCACGCAAAAGACGTGAGAAAATATCGTATGCTCTCTCACCGAATTGCGACTTCTCAATAACTGTTGGTATTAACATACGGAGAGTATAACAGAAAGTCTATTTTTGTAAAATGTGGTATATTTTTGCCATGAGATTACACAGGTTTTATATAACAACCCCTATTTCTGGCAAGACCTTTGATGTCACCGATCGAGAACTGATACATCAGTGGCGAAGTGTTTTTCGTTATAACGTCGGCAGTCAAGTTATTTTATTTGATGGCAACGGACATGATTTTCTTGTGATGATTACATCTTTGCGAAACCTTGGTGCGACGGTCAGTGTAATAGAAAAAATGAACGAAAGAATGAAACCAAAAATAAATCTCTGGCTTTGCCTTGCTCTTATAAAAAAAGATAATTTCGAACTTGCCGTACAAAAAGCAGTCGAAATTGGTGTTTCTCACATCATTCCAGTTTTGTGTGAAAGAAGCGAAAAGAAAAATCTAAATATGGAACGGTTAGAAAAAATTGCTACAGAAGCTTCGGAGCAGTCTGGCAGGGGAGATGTGCCAGTTATTCATCAGATTACTCCACTCGACGATCTTTTGGAAAGCGATCTATTACCAGATAATGTTATTTGTTTGAATTTTGAAGGGGAAACACTAGAGAAAACTTTTAACGACAAAAAACCAAAAGAATTAGTGGTTTTTGTCGGTCCAGAAGGTGGTTGGAGTGATATAGAAATCCAAAAATTTTCTTCCAAAAATATTTCCAGCGTTTCTCTTGGTCCCAATGTTCTCCGTGCTGAAACAGCAGCAATAGCAGTTTCTAGTTTACTATTAATATAAAATCCCTTTCTCCTCGCAAGTTTTTGAAGACCGTTCACTCCGCCTGCGCTACGTTCACTTTGTTCTCGACCCAAATCCGTCAAGAGCTCTTCGTTTCACTCAGAGTCATTGACGGAACCGGCTTTGGGTCTGCGAGGTCTCCAAAAACTTGCGACTCAACGGGATTTTATATTAGCACTAACAAAATCTCGTCGAGTCACAACTTTTTCTAGTATCTGCGGAATGCGTGAAGCATGAGCAGAAAGAAAATTTTCAGCAGAAAATTATTCTGTTACTGGAAAAAGTTGTGACGAGTGAGAGATTTTATTGTGACTCCAAAAACTGAAAAACTAACTCGTTAGTTAAAAAAGTCTCCACATACATTCTGACACGGAAACGATCTGCGTCTTTATGTTGAGATAAAATATTTTCCATTTCTTTTTTTACTTCATCTTCTTTTGCAACTATTCCCTCATCTTTTGCGATTGTGTTTAAAATAATCTGTGATTTTGCTCTCTTTGTCGCAGTATCTTTCCAATCGACTTTCAGATCATCTTCACTTTTCTTTATCTGTTTCAAATAGTCTGGAAATGCTATACCACTTCTACTTATATCGTCTTTGAACTGTGCTAACATTTTCTCTGTTTCTCCATCAACAAGAATTTTCGGTAAATCTATTGTAGAAGTTTCCATGATAGCTTCAAGGATTTTTGTTCTCCCCAAATCTTTTTCCTTCAGATCTTTCTCTGCGCTAATATTTTCTTTTACTTTTTGTCGCATGTCGGCAACGTCTTTGAACCCGCCTATCATTTTTGCAAATTCATCGTTAACCTCTGGTAGATCCTCATCCGTAATTTTTCTGTGGTTGTGCATGTGGTCAGGCGCTCCGGACTCAGAGTGCACTTTTTGGTGAGCAATGTTTTCTTGAATATTTTTTATAACATCGTCCACTTCTTTTTCGGTTACATTTTCAACTTTTTTCTCTTTGTTATTTTCTTTTTTGGCAATCTTTTTATAATCAGCAAGTTTTACTTCTGGATACAGAGCCGTTTTTATTTTAAATTCCATGTCACTTCCGACACCTATTTTTGTGACGTTTATTTCTGGTCTACCGATTGCATCTATTTTATGTTCATCTAAAATATTTGGATATTCTTCAGAGAGCGCCATCTCGGCTGCTTCCTCTAACAGTCTCATCTCGCCGACTTTTTGAATAATAATAGAATCGGGTGCGTTGCCTTTACGAAAACCTGGAGCTTCAAATTCGGCTTTTATTTTAGCCAGAGCTTTCTCTCGCATCACGGCCATTTTCTCAGCAGTAATACTTCCAATAATCTCTAATTCTCTCTCTGGAAGGGAATTGAGCTTGATGTCTTTATAGTGTTTTTTCACAATTCATAAAGTCTATATTATTGGCTCTATTTTAACAAGTTCACAAATTAGCTTGACAGCTACCTATCATAGGTGGTATAATTGTCGAGTAAGGCTCTTTGTAACTACTTGCGAAACATAGCCACATTCCGTGGCCTTCTGCTCAACGGGTAGAAGAAAAATGCCGACCAGCGGTCGGAAGGATAAGAACATGAAGTACAACCTCTACGTCGAAGACGTTAGCGTTGAAGCGGTTTTCGACAAACTCGGTGGTGTGGATGGCGCAAGACGCTTTCTGCGCAATGAGCCTATCGTTTTCGAACCTGCTCGCTCATGGCACGAAAAGAACGGAGTGATCTACTTTTCCATCACGAGCGACGGCACGACCGGCGAGGACTGGATCGGACGTCTGGAAAAGCTCGGATTCCGTTTGAGCAGTTACGCCAAGTCGGTACTCCGTTCGTCGGATTTCAAGCTGACCAACGGCGTGACTTACGAGATGGCGGTCCTCAAAGGAGAGCTTTTCTCTGACGAGAATCGCATCACCTCGAAGATCCGCGCCGAGGCCAACAAGCGCAAGCTCTCGAAGCCGAACGCTGAAGTTGCCTGCCTCATCCGTGAGAAGTTCACGGACAAGGAGATCGAATCGATGGGTCTGTGGTGGGTCATTGCCATGCACGAACCGATCAAAGATTCCGATGGCTATCCGTTCTTGCTCGGTGCTAGCCGTGACGATGACGGTCAGTGGCTGTTCACGGACTGGGGCGGTCTCGACTTCGGGTGGTTCAGGGACGACGGTTTCGCATTTGTCGTTTCGCAAGTTAGCGCTTAGATTTGAGTCACTGTGATCTTTTCGATCCTTTGACCTTTTCCCCGCCCACGATTGGATATCGTGGGCGGTTTTACATATAATAAATTACGGTAGTAGGTGAGTATGAAAGAGATCACGGTTTCTTTCTGCCGAATCCAGTATCCGTAGATTGAGAGCGTGCAAGATCATGGTTTTGTACGGAGGATCTACGTAGACACTTCATCCTTCAACAAAATTCAGGATGACCCTGAGTCCGTCGAAGGGTCAAAAAATGGAGATACTTGGTATATTGTGTTAGCGCATTATGATGCGAAATAAAATTCAACTCTAAAAAATATTTAAGGAGTGGTGGTATGGAAAACACTTTATACAAATTCCGATGGCAATCCGAACTTGCTCGGTGCTAGCCGTAACGATGACGGTCAGTGGCTGAACACGTACTGGGGCAATCTCGACAACAGGTGGAACAGAGACAACGGTTTCGCGTTTGTCGTTTCGCAAATCACTTCATTTCCCGCCAAAATTTTGTAATCAAAACTTAGGCGGGTTTTGTTTCTGTTGATTTTTTTGGATCTGTCCATGCCAACCACCGAGTTGTTGTCCTGCTTTTGCCAGTGCTTCTGACAAGATTATATATTTTTTATTCTCTAATGCTTTTATCTCCCATAATATATACAAAAGAAATTTTAATGTGTCTAAGGAAATAATAGCTTTCTTAACAAAAGGTTGTTTTTCTTGTTTCTCCAAAAAACTTGCGATCAAAATACTCTCTATTGTTTGTATAAAGTATTTATCTATCGTTTCTACCAGCGTATAGCGTGAAGTTTTTGGGGCTATGTTTATATAACTTTGCCATGTAATATATGCTGATTTAATTATTTCCAAAACAGGCAACAGTTTTGCGGGGGGGGGGCATCAAGGGTGTCATTTGTGTGTTTTAATATTAACTAATATGGATATTTCATACAATACTATCATTTCTACCGACAATTTACTTCTTGCTTGGAAAGAATTTCTAAAAGGAAAGAAAAATAAAAAAGATGTACAAGAATTTCAAATGAATTTGATGGATAATATCATTTCACTTCAAAATGACCTCACTTCCAAAACCTACTCCCACGGAGGCTACACAGCTTTCAACATCTCCGACCCTAAACCACGAAACATCCATAAAGCTACTGTCAGAGACAGACTACTCCATCACGCTATCTACAGGATACTCTATCCATATTTCGACACTCAATTCATTCACGACTCGTATTCATGTAGAAAGTGGAAGGGAACTCACAGAGCTCTCAACAGATTCAAAGATTTTGGAAGGAAAGTAAGTAAGAACAACACACGACAGTGTTGGATACTAAAATGTGACGTGAGGAAATTCTTTGCTTCTATTGACCACAAAATACTTCTAGAAATATTGACATATCACATACTAGACAAAGACACACTCTGGCTATTGAACCAAGTCATCTCAAGTTTTTCCTCATCTCCACTAATATACGATATATCGTATATTAAGAAAGGCCTGCCTCTGGGCAACCTGACATCACAACTCCTAGTGAACATCTACATGAACCAGTTTGATCAATATGTTAAACACAGACTACATCAAAAGTACTACATCCGTTACGCAGATGATTTTGTCTTCTTCTCACACAACAAACATGAGTTACATAATTTACTACAGTATATTGTAGTAAATCTGAAAGAGAGATTAAATCTGACACTTCATCCAAATAAAATCCACATCAGAACTCTCTCTTCTGGTGTAGATTTTCTTGGGTGGGTACACTTTCCGCATCATAGAGTATTACGGACGGTGGCGAAGAGGGGGATGCTGAAGGGGTTACGGGGTAGTCCAACGAGAGAAACAATCCAATCATGTCTTGGATTATTGAGTCATGGGGATACGTATGAATTAAGAAATTCTATTAAGGTGTGGTTGTATTCATCTCCGCTCCGAGGTTGTCTAGATTTGTTGCATTTAGATCTGCGTTAATAGAATCTAGATCATCAGATTGGCTTGTGCTTCTTATCGACGCCGCTTCATTGTCTCCAGTTGTTGTAGAAGTGCTACTGTTTACTAAATCCTGTTTTATTTTAGATTCCTCAACTCTTTTACCCCAGAAATACAAACCACCAAGAATAATAATTGAAATTATGATTATTGTTCCGATGATAGAACCTATAGATGATTTATTTTGTTCCATATTTTTTTATTTAATTATTTTCTTTTGTAGATGTGGCATTGTGTAGTTGAGAAACCCCCCTTAAACTGCCTATAGTTTTCTGTAGAGCTTGATGAGCTGTACGCAAATGCTTGTCTATTTCAGCTCCAGCTTTTTTCATATTTTCTAGAGCGGTTCTAGTCGTTTTTGCTGTAGTAGAGGATATCTCTAGAGCAGTTTCCGTGCCCACAAGTGTTTTAAGTGAAGCAAGTGAAGTGCTGGCTAGATCAAGTTCTGATTTTGCTTTAAGTACTAGTCCTTCAGCTTCTGTGGTGTTTCCGCCGTTTGATGTTATTTTAGCTATTCGAGAGTTTATTCGTGTCATGATAGCTTCTTCTCTGTCTATTGTTGCCTGATATCGTGACAACATTTTTGTAAATCTATTTTCTGCTCTATTCTTCACTTCCTCTTTCAGTCTATCTCTTATTTCTGCTGTTGTGCTGGCTACTTTATCTCGGAGATTTTCCACTTCATCTTTAGTCTCTTGTTTTAGATTTTTTATTTGTTCTTGAGCATCCATCCTAGCTTGGATCAATCCAGGCAAAGGTTTGGTGGTTGAAGCTTCTCTTTTTCCTTCACCGACACCACCTTCTGTTTCAGCATAGGCTACAGCTACAGGACCAAGCACCATAGTCGCCACAAGGATATTCAATATTATTTTCTTCATCTTGCTTTAGTTTTTATTATAGTAATACTGGCATTATATACTAGAAAATCCTTGTCCAGCAACTAGACAAGGATTTTCGATGGTGTCTTTATTTACCAGAGAAAATGTTAAGAGAGTTTTATTTTTTCTTGTAGGATTCTATGGCCTTATTAAAGGCTTTCATTGCTTCGTCTTTTCCAGAAAAACCTTTAACAACTACTTCTTTATTCTGTAGGTTTTTGTATGTTTTGTAGAAATGTTCCATTTCCTTTATGGTGTGTTTATTTACATCCACCAAGTCTTTAACGTCATCCCAGCGAGGGTCTTTGACTGGAACGGCAATTATTTTGACATCACTTTCACCGTCATCCACCATGTCCATCATTGCAACAGGGCGAACCTTGACTAAAAGTCCAGGGAAGAGAGGAGTAGTTGTTAGTATGATGACGTCTAGCGGATCGCCGTCGTCCCAAAGTGTTTGGGGGACAAAGCCATAATCGTATGGATAGTCTTGGGAAGTGTACATTACTCTATCCAGAGCGATAAGTCCGGTTTCTTTATCTATTTCGTATTTGTTTTTTGAGCCTTTGTTTATTTCAACAATGACGTTCATTTCTTCGGCTGTTCCTGGTGAGATTTCTTTTATTAAGTTCATATTGTGATTATTATTTTTTATAACTATAGCACATCTATAAAACTTCGTTGACTCATGACTTTTTTGGAACATCGCGGAGTCCGTGTAGAGACGAGCGCGAAGAAAAATTCTAGCAAGAATTTATTCTGTTTCCAAAAAAGATATGAGGAGAAAGAAGTTTTATTCAGTAGGAGTTTCTTCTGCAATTTCTTTTCTAGGATTTGTAGACTGAATATCTATTTTCCAACCAGTTAGTTTTGCAGCAAGTCGCACGTTTTGACCACCTTTTCCTATAGCAAGTGACTGTTGATCTTCAGAAACCAAGACAGTGGCTTGTTTTTCCGCTTCATTTATTGTAACTTCGATTGTTTTAGCAGGAGAGAGAGCATCCTCAATAAACTTCTTTGGATTTTCAGACCATTCAATAATATCTATTTTTTCTCCACCCAATTCTGACATAACAGTAGAAACTCGCACTCCACGTTGACCCACCATTGAACCAACTGGGTCGATGTGAGAGTCCTTTGAGGCGACAGCGATTTTTGTTCGGCTACCGGCTTCACGAGCAACGGCTTTTACGACAACAGTTCCGTTTGCAATTTCTGGCGTTTCAACTTCAAAAAGTTTTTCCAAAAACTTTGGATGTGAACGAGAAAGTCGTAGGAAGACACCTTTTCCTGATTCCTCTACTCTGTATAGATATGATCGAAGTCTCTCACCTTGGCCAAATCTCTCTCCAGGAATTTGTTCTTCGTATGGCAGTATGCCGGGGGCTCTTCCCAGATCAACAAAAATATTTCCTCGCTCCATTCTTTGGACAGTTCCAGTAACTATTTCACCCTCTCTTTGTCCATATTGAGCCATGATAGAAACTTTTTCTGCTTCACGAATTTTCTGCATGATAACCTGTTTTGCTGTTTGAGCGGCAATACGACTGTAGTCCTCCTGACCTTCAAGGGGAAATATCATTTCTTCACCGAGCTTTACATCTTTTTTTATACGACGAGCATCGGAGAGCAAAATATGTTTTTCAGAGTTATATAGTTCTTTTTCCGGAACTCCTTCTACGATAGGTTCACTTTCGTTTTCTAACAATTCATCCTCATCCATGAAAACTGTGCTTTCATCAACGACGATTTTTACTTGGAACATTTCAGATTTTCCAGTATTCATATCAAATTTTGCTCGAACAATCTGTCCTTTCTTTCCATACTCTTTTTTATAGGCAGTAGCTAGGGCAAGCTCAATAGCCTCAAGAATTTTCTCTCGAGGTATGCCACGCTCTTCCTCTAGTTGAGCTAATACAGAGCTCACTACTTTTAGATCTATCATAATTATTGTGTGTTACGGACTTCCAAATTTGGACAATCTCATCGTCTAAATTTTAAAAATTCTTCTCACCTTAGCACCAACTAAGGCTCGAATTATTTTTAAAATTTATACGCGACCTTGTCTCAAATTGTGAAAGTCCTAGTTTCTAAATGTTAACTTTTTCTTATTTTACCATTCTGGGTAAAAAATTAGCCCGGCTGACGCCGAACTTCAATGTCTCTATAGTATCACAGAGGGAATCTGTTTGTCAACTTCTGCTTTTGTACACACAATTTGTGCCAGATATTTTTTATTTTGCTATAATTAAGACTAATTAAGTTTCCTTTTTAAAAATTAGATCATTGAAAATTATTTAAAAATTGGAAATTAAAAATTAAAAATTTTCTACCCATGCACATTGAAGAATCTCAATTAAAAAATTTCATTTTAGACTCGGGTCTTGTCTCTCGAGCGGATTTGGATGTTGCTGAAAAAGAGTCTAGCGAGACAGGTGGAAATGTTGGCAAAATCCTAGTCAACAAAGGCAAACTAACAGAAGACGATCTTCGTCGGATGCAGGCATACATCCTCGGCATTCCCTTTGTTGATTTGAAAGGTGAGAAACTTCCATTTGACGTTCTTTCTCTTATCCCAGAGCCGATTGCACGAAATCACAACATTGTTGCCTTCAAAAAGTCAGACACAGCACTCGAAGTTGCTATGCTCGACACCGAGGATCTGACCGCTATTGATTTCATAAAGAAAAAAGTCGGTTTGAAAATATTGCCTCGTCTTACTGACGCCGATTCGATGAAAAGCGCTATCTTGCAGTATCAAAAAAGTTTGAAAGCAGAGTTTGGTGATCTCATTCAACAAGATATTGGAGCAATAAAAAATCTTCCAAACGAAAGTTCTGCATCAGAACTAGGCGAACAAGATTTGAAAAAACTGGCAGAGGATGTACCAATGATTCGTATTGTAGACACACTTTTAAAACACGCAATACTTCAAAATGCTTCTGATATTCACATTGAACCGCAGGACGGCCAGCTTCTCGTTCGTTACCGAATAGACGGAATTCTCCATGATGCAATGGTTCTACCAAGAAACACAGCAGCAAGTATCGCTGCTCGAATAAAAGTCCTTTCAAGTTTGAAACTTGACGAAAAGCGTCTTCCGCAAGACGGTCGTTTCAAAATCGACTCCGATGGCGAGAAAGTTTCTTTCCGTGTTTCTACACTGCCGACATATTACGGTGAGAAAATCGTTATGAGACTTTTGCGAGAAAATGTTTCTGGGTTTACTCTGGAGCACTTGGGTTTTCACGGAGAAGGGTTGGAGAAAATTCACAAGGCAGTAAAGTCTACAACTGGGATGATACTGACCACTGGTCCAACAGGCTCTGGAAAAACCACAACTCTCTACACTATTCTCGATATTTTGAATACAGCAGATGTAAACATTTCAACGATTGAAGACCCTATCGAGTACCAGATGAAACGAATAAACCAAACACAGGTTCGTCCAGAAATAGGTTTTTCTTTTGCAAACGGATTGCGAACTCTTGTTCGACAAGATCCAGATATTATTATGGTTGGTGAGATTCGAGACAATGAAACAGCTTCGCTAGCTATTAACGCATCGCTCACAGGTCACGTTGTTCTTTCGACTCTCCACACAAACTCGGCTGCAGGAGCAATACCTCGGCTTATTGATATGAAAGTAGAACCATTTCTTATTGTCTCGACTGTCAATATTATTATTGGACAGCGTTTGGTTCGTCGACTTTCTGAACAAAAAGAAAAATATTTTATGACCAAGCCTGAAATCGCCACTTTAGGTAAATCAATAAATCTAGATAAGGTTCTCGAGATATTAAAAGAAGAGAAAATAGTCGGCAAAGGCGATACTTGGGAAAAAGTTCCGTTTTATAGGCTGAAAAAAAATGTGAAACCTGATGATGGTTTTTCTGGCCGAGCTGGAATTCATGAGATACTAAAAGTTTCACAAGCAATAAAAGAAGATATTTTAAAGTCCGGCACAACTGACTCGATACAGAAGATTGCCGAAGCGGAGGGGATGATGACTATGTTTGAGGATGGGATTTTCAAGGCGGTTCAAGGAGTCACCACAGTCGAAGAAGTCCTCCGAGTTATATCAGAGTAGATTTAGGCATTGACTTTACAACCAGACAGTATATACTCTATATATCACTATGAAAAAGACCCTTATGCATATACGTATGCATCGGGGGCTTTTTCTTTTTAAGCTAATCTTTTTGAGAATTTATGATAGTGTTCATTCATAAATGTAATCTCAATATTTTTGTTTTTTAATAATATTGAACACTTATTTTCATCTGGGGCCAAAACACAGTTCAAAGCTGAATTATTTTCCAAAAATTCTACTAAACATCCGAAATCACCATCTCCAGTTATCAAAATACATCTGTCAAAAGCTTTAGTATAAAAATCAGAAGTAGTTTTCAAAACAAGTTCAGCATCGCAATTTCCTTTTATAGTTCCACTTACTGAAACAGTTTGTTTGAATATTAAAATAAAACCAGATTCTTGTAGATACTGGTAAAACTTTACTCTCTCTGGTACTAATCCTATAAATAAATATACATTAGTTGTTTTGTATTTCTGTCTTAACCAACCACGGAATTTTTTATAATCAATTTCAAATCCTAATTCTTTGGCACTGCGATATAAGTTATTCCCATCCACATATATGTTAACTTTATACATAAACTACATTTTAGCAGAATATTCATAAATCTAGTATAGATAAATAAAAATAGTTCCAAAACTCTTTATTTTTAGGCATATTTTGAGATTTACAAAATGCTTGACAGCTACCTATCATAGGTGGTATAATGCCGTGGTAAGGTTCTTTGACTGGTTAGCGACAATTCTGTCGCACCAAATCCGCCTGCAAATGCAGAACGGAAAAGGAGAATGCCATGAGCACCTCTGTTACCCCGCGTCAGTTCGTTCGAGTGATTGAGACTCTTGATGAAAAAGGTCTCAGCTCGGAACAGGTTCAGAACGACCTCCTCGGCAAGGGCATTCTCGCGGACATCGCCGAGGCAATCGTTCACGGGACGATCCCGACAAGGGAAGAGTTCCGCAAGCTTCTCGGTCTCGTCACGATGGTCTTCCGATTCATCGTGGATTACACCATGAGCTTGTCGGAGACGATCGCGCTCGGTAAGTACGACTGTGTGTCTGATAACATCACCGAGAAGAAATTCCTGAAGCCTACTCTGTTTGCTGGAGTTCAGCAGGCCACTCAAGCAGTGGAAGCCGAGCTTCTGCACTTCGGGAGCATCTCTTCAGACTCTGCTCTGGCGAACATGAAGAAGCAAGGATTCCGACCAGCGACGATATGGGAGCTTCTGGCTTTCGGAGCCAAAAACCCCGAGCTTCAGAGGCAGTTTCCCATCGTCGCTCTCGGTTCATCCTGCTTTCTGCTTTGGGAGCGTCATGTTCCGATCCTCGGCGGGTACTTTTCCGGGCGGGGCTTGTATCTGTACCGGTTTGATGACGTCTGGCTCGGTCACTTTCGGTTCCTCGTCGTTCGCATCAAGAACTAAGGCTCTGTGTCCTTGGAATAGAACTTTATCTCTTGGACACTTGGACTCTTCCGACACATCTCGTGGTGATTTATCACCACGGGATTTTACTATGTCCTCAACCCCCTTGAAGACGGTCTTCAAGGGGACACTTCAAGGGGACATTTTTTGTTATGACAAATTCTTTATACACACATTTTATTCTTAGACGGAGAAATTTTGCTATAATAATTACGAATAATACGAATGAGATCGAATTTACAAATAAATACAAATTCAATCTGATCAATTCGTATATTTGATTACATTTGTATAATTCGTATGTCACTATTTCATTACAAAACTTTAGATAAAGACGGTAACGTCAAACAGGGCACAATGGATGCCAAAGACAAGTTTGCTTTGTACCACATCTTGAAACAAGACGGCTCAACTGTTATTTCGGCAGATGAAGTTGGGACTAAAAGAAAATTTTCTATTGAAGCAATGTTGCCTTTTCTTAATGGCATTAAAGCTCACGACAAAATCACTTTTGCAAAAAATCTTTCTAAAATGATTGATGCAGGGTTACCTGTTACTCGAGGGCTTTCTATCATGGAGCGCCAATCAAGCGGGCCTTTGAAAAAAGTTTTGGCCGGATTAAATGAATCGCTAAGTAAAGGAAATACATTTAGTGATTCGATGAAAGCCTATCCACGAGTTTTCTCAACACTTTTCGTCTCAATGGTCAGAGCGGGTGAAGAGTCGGGTAATCTATCACTAGCCTTACAAAACGTCGGTGAACAGATGGAAAAATCCTATCAGCTGACTAAGAAAATTCGCGGGGCTTTGATGTATCCAACAGTTATATTTTGTTTGATGATTGCTATTGGAGTTTTGATGATGGTCTATATGGTGCCGACACTGACTGCTACTTTCGTTGGACTTGGGGTGAAACTACCATTATCTACTCGGATTATTATTGCTGTTAGTGATTTTCTAAAATCATATTTCGTTTTTGTTATTCTGGGAACAATTATTGGCGTTTTTCTAACTACAGTTTTTTTCCGAACACCTCGGGGTAAAAGAATAGCCGACTTTTCTCTTTTGCATATGCCAATCATAAGTGAAATCGTAAAACAAATTAACTCTGCTCGGACAGCTCGAACACTCTCATCCCTTCTTTCTTCCGGAGTTGATATTGTTGTGGCTATTGGCGTGACTAGAGATGTTCTACAAAATTCGTATTATAAAGATGTCTTGGAAGAAGTTCAGGCCACAATACAAAAAGGTGATCCGATATCGGCTGTGTTTACAAACAACTCAACACTCTATCCGCTTTTTGTTGGTGAAATGGTTTCAGTTGGTGAAGAAACAGGCAAAATAGGCGAGATGTTACTTTCTGTTTCGACTTTTTATGAAGATGAGGTCGACCAGAAAACCAAAGATATGTCATCTATAATAGAACCACTGCTTATGATTTTTATCGGTGTGGGTGTAGGATTTTTCGCAATTTCAATGTTAGGTCCAACATATTCACTCGCCGATGCACTATAATACTTTTAGCAAAAAAAAATTCTCTGATGGTTTCTCTCTTGTTGAGGTTGTCGTCTCGGTCGCAGTTCTGACTGTACTTGTTGTTTCTGTTTACGGAGCTTACATCAGTATTTTCAACGTCGTTTCAACTAGTCGAGCAAAAATAGAAGCTATAAGTCTCGTAAACGAACAGTTAGAAATCGTCAGAAATATGCCGTACTCTGACGTTGGTATTTCTGGGGGAATACCGAACGGAAAGCTAACTCACATACAAAACTTGGTAAGAAACAGCACCTCATATGCCGTGACTACAACGGTCAGAAATTATGACGACCCTTTTGACGGAACTTTGGGCGGAACACCAAACGATCTTTCGCCAGCAGATTCAAAAGTAGTTGAGATTGATGTGACTTGTGCAACGTGCAAAAATTTCAAACCGATGATCGTCACCACGCGCGTTTCTCCGAAAAACCTAGAGACAGCTTCGACTAACGGGGCGCTTTTTATTCGAGTTTTTGATGCAAACGGCAATCCCGTTACTGAAGCTAACGTTCATGTGGAAAATCACGCAGTAAATCCTGCCATTACTATAGATGACGTTACGAACAATAGCGGAGTTTTACAAATAGTTGATGCTCCACCGGGAGTGAACGCTTATGAAATCACCGTAACAAAAGCAGGATACTCAACAGACAAAACTTATACTGCGACCATTAACAATCCAAATCCGACAAAACCACACGCCACGGTTGTTTTGCAACAAGTCACACAAACTAGTTTTATTATTGACAAACTTAGCTCATTTTCTGTCACATCTTCTTCAGATACTTGTGCTCCGGTTCCTGGTATAGATTTTTCTTTGACTGGTGCAAAACTTATCGGCACTTTACCAAGTGTTTATAAATACAGCCAAAACAAAATAACTGATTCAAACGGCGCTCTTTCTTTATCAAATCTCGAATGGGATTCATATACTTTCGCAAACATAGACACTGCATATGATTTAGTTGGTATAAGTCCGATTTCACCAGTTTCTCTAACGCCAAATAGCGGTCAAAATGTCTTACTTATAGTTACGGCAAAAAATCCCAAAACTCTTTTGATTACTGTTAAAGATAGTGTCACCAGTCTTCCTCTTTCTGGAGTTTCAGTAGAGTTGGTCGGCACTACTGGGTTTGATTCTACAAAAATCACTGGTCAAGGTTTTCTCGGTCAGACAGACTGGTCTGGTGGGGGGGGACAAGCGACATCAACTGACCCTACCAAATATCTTTCCTCTGATGGAAATATTGAAAACCAAAATCCTGTCGGTGATGTTGTACTAAAATCAATATTTGGAGATTACGTTCCAAGTGGCACACTAACATCATCGACTTTTGATATTGGTTCACAAGTCAATTTTCAACAAATAAACTGGAATCCTGTTGACCAGCCAGTGCAAACAGGTTCTCCAAACGTTCGTCTACAAATAGCCACAAACAACGATACAGTAACATGGAATTTTACTGGTCCGGATGGCACAGCTAGTACATACTATACTGTTTCAAATAAAAACATATCAGCAAGTAACAACGGTAAACAATATATACGCTATAAAATATTTCTCGATACCGCTCTATCAACTTCTACACCAAATATTTCAGACGTTTCTTTCACATTTACTTCTTTATGTACTCCGCCAGGACAAGTTTTTTTCACTGGACTTTCTTCAGACACTTACACTATGCATTTAACAAAAACTGGTTATATTTCTCAAGATGTAACTGTGCCTATAAATTCAAGCTGGACATCACAAGAAATAATATTTGTTCCGAGTTAAAATAAAAAGATAAAATGAATCCCGTTAGAAACCGCAATCACTCTGAATTTTAGTATAATGAATAGGAAATGTTAAAAGTATCTTTAAAAAATAATAATCAAAAAACTTTCAGATTGCGATCTGTTTCTAACGGGATGAAAAATAATTTTTCTAAAAAATTAAATTCTGGTTTCACTCTAGTTGAGCTTCTGATAAGTGTTTCTATACTGGCTCTTTTGACCGTAACCATCAGCACCTTTCAAAAAGATATTTTTTCTTTAGGTTTTTCTTTACAGGGAAGTCTCAACGCCCAAATTGACGCTCGTCATGTTGTCAAACTAATGGTTACTGAAATTAGAGAGGCGACTCAATCAGCCCTAGGAGCATATCCGATTGCTATAGCAAGTTCGACAAGCATTACTTTTTACAGTGACATAGACAACAATGGGACAAAAGACAAAATCAGATATTTTGTCAGTGGTAGTACTGTAAAACAAGGTGTAGTAGCTCCTAGCGGAAGTCCTCTTACATATAATGACGCTAATGAAAAATTGACCACAGTCATAAACTCTTTTGTTTCTAGTTCAACCCAACCTCTTTTTCAGTATTTTCCAGAAACTTATTCTGGTACAGGAGCTCCACTTTCTGACCCTATCGATATTTCTACAGTGCGTTTAGTTAAAATCACAGTTATAATTGATAAAGACCCAAATAAATCTCCAGCTCCGATTATAGTTACATCTCAAGTAAGTATAAGAAATTTAAAAGGCAATCTCTAAAAGTATATGATCAAAAAATTTGGAAAAAATTCTGGCAGTATGTTAATACAAACCCTTGTTTTCGCAGTTATTTCTATTGTTATAATAGGTGCCCTTATTTCTTGGGCTGGAACTAATATAAAAGCTTCACGCATTGGAGTTTATCGTGAGCAAGCCCTACAAATCTCCGAGGCGGGCATTGACTACTATAGGTGGCATTTGGCTCACGATCACACGGATTATAGAGATGGAACAGGAACATCGACTGGTCCTTTTGTTCACTCTTTTTATGACAAAGACGGGACAATGCTTGGCACTTTTACTCTTGAGATCACTCCTCCTCCGACCGGTTCGACATTAGTTAAAATTAAATCAACAGGAAAAGTTTTGTCAGACTCTAGTGTCAAAAGAGTCATTTCCGCTCAACTAGCTATTCCATCACTGGCTAGATTTGCTGTCGTGGCAAACGATGCTATGCGTTTCGGAGAGGGAACAGAAATTTTCGGTCCAATACATGCCAACGGCGGTGTGCGTTTTGACGGTATTGCTCACAATGTAGTTACCAGTGCAAAAGACAAGTATGATGATCCCGATCATTCTGGCAATGAAGAGTTTGGTGTTCATACGCATGTCAGACCTCCTCCGCCAAACAGTGGTATAACCGATGATAGTTTCAGAATAGCCGAAGCTCCACCGAATCCAGTGCCTAACAGAAATGATGTTTTTCAAGCAGGCAGACAGTTTCCTGTTCCAGCTGTTGATTTTACCGGTTTTACTTCAAACTTATCTCAAATAAAAAGTGATGCACAGTCCGGAGGAAAATATCTTTCGGCATCATCTGCTCAAGGCTATCATATTGTTCTAAAAACAAACGACACATATGATTTGTATAAAGTCACTCAACTAGAAGCTGTGCCAAAAAATTGTACAAATGATTTGAACCAAGACGGTTGGGGATCATGGAGTATAAAAAATGAAACATCGCAAGGGAATTTTCCTTTGCCAGCAAATGGTTTGATTTTTGTCGAAGATAATGTGTGGGTGGATGGTCAAATATCTACAGCTCGCGTAACTATTGCTTCTGGTCGTTTCCCGGACAATCCATCGACAAGAACTTCCATTACGGTAAATAGTAATCTTAAATATACATATTTTGATGGTCAGGATGTTATTGGTCTTATTGCTCAAAATAATTTTAATGTTGGCATGGATTCACTTAATGATATAACTATAGATGCTGCTCTGATTGCTCAAAATGGTCGTGTCGGGCGACTTTATTATGAACCACAGTGTAATCCTTATCACCAAAGACAGACGATTACTCTTTTTGGCATAATAGTTTCAAATCAGCGTTACGGTTTCGGTTATTCAGATAATAGTGGTTATCAGACTAGAATTATAAATTACGATGCCAATTTGCTTTATGCTCCGCCACCGAGTTTTCCGTTGACTTCTGACCAGTACTCTATCGTCTCCTGGGACGAAACACAATAGAACTGCTGAAACTGGCGCATTTCGTTGTTGGAAAGGCAAATGTTCTCGTCACCGTACGAGTTGTACGGCTCCTCGCCCATTCACCTTTCCGCCTAGAACTGCATCCAGTTTCAGCAGTTCTAGGCTCGCTCGCAAACTTTTCCGCGCCTAGCATCTGAGGCAATTTAATTCGTTCTACAACCGTGGAAATCCCCTTGAAGACGGTCTTCAAGGGGATTTTACATTTCCAAATTTTATACGCGACCTTCGCCAAAAATCCTCTGAGCCAGGTATGGCTTACGCCATCCCAATACGGATTCAAAAAACCCTTATTTTGAGGTGAATTTGGGATAAGGGACCCAAATGCAAGACCTTGAGCGTTCTGTAATCAGAAAGCGAAAGGTGTACAGAACCTGTAAGGTTTTTTGATGATTTTGATAAAAGAGCTTGACAGATTAATATAGAGTATGATAGTCTAGTAACTAGACGGGGGAGGGAAATGGTGCCAGGAAAAAGACGCCGCTCGACGCGACCTTGAGTTAGCGCCAGCGCGATCACTGGAAACCGCTCTCCTTATACCGTCCCTTTCTTACAGGGGGGGTTGCATGGGACGCAGAGCTTTGCAAGCTCGCTCGGCCGGTCCCTAGGGACTGGCAAAGCTGCATCAACTCGGTGCAGCTTTTTTTTATACACAAAACCGGATACAATAAGGAGATGAAAAAACAGAAAAAACTTATTGTCGGAAATTGGAAGATGAATCCGGTTTCACTTGAGGAGGCAAAGAAACTAGCAACGGGCATAAAAAGATCAATTCGTGGAATTCAAAGAACTAATGTTGTTCTTTGTCCGCCTTTTGTTTATTTGTCTGCACTTTCACATATTCCTGGTAATTCTATTTTTCTTGGTGCCCAGAATGCAAACGCTGAAACTCTCGGGTCTTTTACGGGCGAGGTTAGTTGGAGTCAGCTCTACCAGTTTGGTGTGAGTTACGTCATTGTTGGACATTCAGAAAGGCGGAAAATGGGTGAGACAGATGAAATGGTTAATAAAAAAGTTAAAGCAGTGGTTTCTGGTGGTATGAATGCGATCATCTGTGTTGGTGAAAGTCAGAGAGATGGAAACGGTGATTATTTTCATTTTATACGACACCAACTAGTTTCTGCTTTGAAAGATGTAAACAAAAAATCAATAGATCGAGTAGTCATTGCATATGAACCGATCTGGACTATTGGTGCCAAAGAAGCTATGAGCCCGAGAGATTTGTATGAGATGTCTATTTACATAAAAAAAATTTTGAAAGATTTGTATGGAATCATGGCTGATGGCGTCAGAGTTTTGTACGGTGGATCGGTTGATAGAGTAAACGCTGACATGCTGGTTCGTGATGGCAATGTTTCGGGGCTCCTCATCGGACGACAGAGTTTATACAGTAAAGATTTTGTAGAAATAATAAAAACTATTGACGCAATATAAAAATGAATAATTTTGCTTTTATAGATAGCCAAAATGTTTATTTATCAATAAAATCTCAAGGTTGGGGTGTTGATTGGGAGAGATTTAGAGTTTATTTGAAAGAACATTATGGAGTTAGTACAGCCTACCTTTTTATAGGATATATTGAAGGAAATAATGGAGTCTATATAAAATTACAAAAAGCAGGATTCATTTGTATATTTAAACCTGTATTGACCTACAAAGATGGAACTGTTAAAGGAAATGTTGATGCAGAAATGGTTTTGCATACAATGATACAATTCCAAAATTTTGATAAAGCTATAATAGTAACTGGCGACGGTGATTTTTATTGTTTAGTACAGTATTTGTTTGAGCAACATAAACTTCAAACAGTATTAGTTCCAAATAGAAATAAATATTCGGCACTTCTTAAGAAATTTGCAAAGAAAAATATTGCCTTTATGAATGATTTGAAGCTTAAGATAGGTTTAAAATAAAAAGGACCCTTGTAGGACGAGCCTACAAGGGGACTTTTCGTGGTGATACAAACATGATAGCAAATTGATTATCAATGTCAAATCACTTACAATAAAAGTATGGTTCACTACTTAGACGAATTAGATAAACAAGATTTGGAAGGTAAACGAGTTCTGCTTCGTCTTGATTTGAATGTTCCTATTGTAGACGGGGAAGTAGGTGATACATACAGACTAGAGAGAATAGTCGAGACGGTTGATTTTTTGCGTCACAAGGGAGCGCAAACTATTATCGTTGCTCATATTGAAGATAATAATGGGGAGACAACCACACTTCTTCCCGTTTTCGATTATCTCAAGGGATATTTTCCGTTAGATTTTTGTTCAACATACTTTACGTCAGAGGCAGTAGAAAAAGTTTTAAAACTTCAGAATAAAGGGGTTTTGCTTTTTGAAAATCTTCGTATAAATCCTGGAGAAAAAGAAAATGATCCGGTCTTTGCAAAACAGCTATCTGGTATGGCTGATATATATGTAAACGATGCTTTCAGTGTCTCGCACAGAAAACACGCCTCGATTGTCGGGGTGCCAGAATTTATTCCGCATTATGGTGGCTTACTTTTGCGACAGGAGATAGAACATCTTTCCAGAGCATTCAAACCAGTTCACCCTTTCGTTTTTATTTTGGGTGGATCGAAATTTCAAACCAAACTTCCACTTATCAAAAAATATTTGGATAAGGCAGATGTCGTGTTTGTTGCTGGTGCTTTGGCCAACGATATTTTCAAAGCTCGAGGTTTTGAAGTTGGAGTATCACTTATTTCAGAAGGGGAGATTTCAAAAGATATATTAGAAAATCCAAAGCTCAAAACTTTTGTTGATGTAACAGTCAAAAAAGAAAATGGTAAGACAGAATTTAAAACATTAGACGAAGTTTCAAAAGATGACTACATAGCAGATGCTGGTCCTAAAACCATCGATGAACTAAAAGATATTTTGAAAGATGCAAAAACAATTGTTTGGAATGGACCACTTGGAAACTACGAAATTGGTTTTCAGGACAAGACTGAACAGCTTGCTGAAATCATTGCAGAACAAACTACAAAAAACGGCGCAGAAAGTATTGTCGGCGGGGGAGACACAATCGCTTCAATAAATAAACTAAACCTTAATCACAAATTCAGCTTTATTTCTACCGGTGGTGGCGCGATGATGGATTATCTTGTCAATGAAACATTGCCAGGTATACAGGCGTTAGAAAAATAAAATCCCGTTGAGTCGCAAGTTTTTGGAGACCTCGCAGACCCAAAGCCGGTTCCGTCAATGACCCCGAGCTTGTCGAGGGGCTCTTGACGGATTTGGGTCGAGAATTAAGTGAACGTAGCGCTGGCGGAGTGGACGGTCTTCAAAAACTTGTGAGGGGGGGGGTTTTATTTTACAAATTATTTCTTATTTTTTGAGCATTACATTCAAAATCTTTTTTGCTGGCACTGCGTAGCTTTAGCGAAGCAGTGTCACCGTCTTTGATTCCTGGGTAAACCCAGATGTGAGCGTGAGGGACTTCGTCACCGATTATTTTTGAAAGTATCCAATCCGTATTAAATGCTTTCTGTTGGGCTTTTGCTATCTTTTTTGTGACTTCAAAAAGTTCTCCAGCATTTGGCACGTCCCAGACGTAGCGGTAGTGTTTTTTGGGAATAACTTGAACATGACCGGGAGACTCTGGATTTATATCGAGAAACGCCATAAAGTTTTCATCTTCATAAACTTTGTAAGATGGGATTTCTCCTTTAACTATTTTGCAAAAAATACAGTTCTCCATAATGGCAGTATAACGTATAAAGTATAATGTATAAAGTATCATTCGTGTTACACTATTTTAATGAAAAAATATGCACTCCGAAATCCTATTCCGGTCGATGTAGGCGAAGCTTTGAAAGTCTATGATCCTCTGGTTCGATCTCTATTATATTCTCGTGGGATAAAAGACCTTGAGTTAGCAAATCTTTTCTTAAATCCAGAATATGAAAAATTGCATGACCCTTTTTTACTGAAAGATATGGACAAGGTGGTTAAGAGAATCGTGAGAGCAATACAGAAAGATGAGAAGATTGGAATTTTTAGTGACTATGATGCCGATGGAATTCCTGGGGCGGTGGCACTGCATGATTTTTTTCAGAAAATTGGGTATAAAAATTTTGTAAATTATATTCCACTGCGAAACGAAGAAGGTTTTGGTCTCAATGTCGATGCGATACAAAGTTTGGTTGACCAAGGTGTGAAACTGATTATCACTATTGATTGTGGTATTACAGATGTAGAAGAAGTTGCTTTTGCAAATAAAAATAAAATTGACGTAATAATTACCGACCATCACATCCCAGGAAAGAAATTACCCAAAGCATTTGCCATTATAAATCCAAAACAAAAAGGCGATGAGTATCCAGAAAAAATGCTCTGTGGCTCAGGAGTTATTTTCAAAGTTATTCAAGCTCTTATTTTAAAAATTCGTTCTGAATTGGACATTGGTCATTGGGGTTTGGTCATTCCTCCTTTAGGTTGGGAAAAATGGTTACTAGACATGGTTGGTTTAGCAACACTTTCCGACATGGTTCCACTTTTAGGCGAAAATCGTGTCCTGTCATATTATGGAATGAAAGTCCTCCAAAAAAGTCCACGAGTGGGACTGCTTAAATTGTTTTCACTTCTAAATATAAACAAGTCGACGGCAACAGAAGATGATATTAGTTTTATGATCACACCGCGTATTAACGCTGCATCGCGCATGGGTATTCCAAAAGATGCATTTACTTTGATGTCGACGGTTGATGAAGTAGAAGCCGGAGTTTTGGCACAGCATTTGAATAACAAAAATGATGAGCGCAAAGGAGTTGTGGCAAGTTATGTCAAAGAAATAAAAAAGAAAATTAAAGACAGAGATGAAGGGATGAGGCACGTACTAGTTTTCGGAAATCCAGAATGGAAACCGAGCCTTTTGGGTTTAGTTGCAAATAGTTTTAGCGATGAACACCAAAGGCCAGTTTTTTTCTGGGGCAGGGAAGGTAGTAACGGAAGTTCTGTGATAAAAGGTTCCTGTCGGGCCGGAGGAGATACGGACGTTGTTGCCCTTATGGAAAAAGCCAATAATATTTCTGGGGATGTTTTCGTTGAATACGGTGGGCACAAAGGGGCTGGAGGATTTTCAGTTTCCCAGGAAAATATTCACACCCTTGAAGACAGATTAAATGAAGCTTTTCTGGAGTTATCTAAAATGTCAAAGGTGCCCTTTGACATTTTGGTAGACAAAAAACTTTCCCTCGAAGATGTAAATTGGAATACATACAGCCAGATAGAAAAGTTTGCGCCGTTTGGACTTGGTAACCCCAAACCACTATTTCTCCTTGAAAATATAAAAATCGATGCCATAAAACTTTTTGGCAAAGAAAAGAATCATTTAGAGTTGAAATTTAGAAAAAATGACGGCAAAGATGTTACAGCAATCGCTTTTTTCCAAAATGG